>NZ_JBEZWX010000004.1:125933-331365 GCF_040637635.1 Streptomyces sp. NPDC028635
CGCCCGCTGACGGTTTTCCGCCCCCCGGGCCCCCCTCTAGTTAAGGTCCCGTGGCGGGGCGCCGTCCATGCATGGATACCCTTGACACGTGACCGACGCCCACGACACCGCAGCAGACACTTCACTGCGAACCACCGGAGGCGCCCCTCCGGACGACGGCGGATCTTCTGCTACGGAGGCGCCGATCCCGTTGCTGGAGCCGCGCGAGGGCATTCCGCCCGTCGTCGCGGACCCCGCGGCGCTCGCCGAGGTGGTCGCCGCCTTCGCGGCCGGTTCCGGACCGGTCGCCGTCGACGCCGAGCGCGCCTCCGGCTACCGCTACGGCCAGCGCGCCTACCTCGTCCAGCTGCGCCGCGAGGGCGCGGGGACGGCCCTGATCGACCCGGTGGCCTGCGGCGACCTGTCGGAGCTGGGCGCGGTACTGGCCGGCACCGAGTGGGTGCTGCACGCCGCCACCCAGGACCTGCCGTGTCTGCGCGAGATAGGCATGGTGCCGACCAGCCTGTTCGACACCGAGCTGGCCGGCCGCCTCGCCGGCTTCCCGCGCGTCGGCCTCGGCGCGATGGTCGAGAACGTCCTCGGCTTCAGCCTGGAGAAGGGCCACTCCGCCGTCGACTGGTCCACCCGCCCGCTGCCCGAGCCCTGGCTGCGCTACGCCGCCCTCGACGTCGAGCTGCTCGTCGACCTGCGCGACGCCCTGGAGAAGGAGCTGGAGCGCCAGGGCAAGCTGGAGTGGGCCCGCCAGGAGTTCGACGCGATCGCCTCCGCCCCGCCGGCCGAGCCGCGCAAGGACCCCTGGCGGCGCACGTCCGGCATGCACAAGGTCCGCCGCCGCCGGCAGCTGGCCGTGGTGCGCGAGCTGTGGCAGACCCGGGACCGGATCGCGCAGCGCCGCGACGTCTCGCCCGGCAAGGTGCTCTCCGACGCGGCCATCGTGGAGGCGGCGCTGGCACTGCCGTCCAACGTGCACGCGCTCGCCGCGCTCAGCGGCTTCGGGCACCGCGTGGGGCGGCGCCAGCTCGAGCAGTGGCAGGCGGCCGTCGACCGGGCGAAGGCCCTGCCGGAGGCGGAGCTGCCGCAGCAGGGCCAGCCGGTGACCGGGCCGCCGCCGCCACGCGCGTGGGCGGAGAAGGACCCGGCGGCCGCGGCGCGGCTGTCCGCGGCGAAGGCCGGGGTGTCCGCGCTGGCCGAACGGCTGAATCTGCCGCAGGAGAATCTGATCACGCCGGACACCGTGCGGCGCGTGTGCTGGGAGCCGCCGAAGGCCGTCGACGCGGATGCCGTCGCGGCGGCGCTGGCGGGGCACGGGGCGCGGGCCTGGCAGGTGGAGCTGGTGACGCCGGTGCTGGTGGCGGCGCTGTCCGCCTAGGCGCCGGGGGATGTGGGCCGTACGGCGGCCGCTGGTGCGCGGTGGCTGCTCGCGGCCACGCGGCGGCAGCCGCTCGTCGACGCGGTCCCGCGCCGCTCGGGGACCGCGCGGCCCTCGCGCCCGGGCGGACGCGCCGTCGGGATCTCGCCAAGCTCGGCTTCCTCACCGTCCGCCAAGCTCGGCTTCCTCACCGTCCCCCTAGGTGTGACCTTCGCCGCTCCGGTCGTGGGGACTGGGCAGCTACGTTACTCATAAGTAGCATGGGGCTGAGCGCGCGCTCAGTGCATGCGTGCCGCAGCAGTGCCACCCCGCACCCTGGAGGAGAGCCATCGTGCCTCGTACCGTCAGGGACGTCGTCTTCGTCGACGGCGTCCGCACCCCGTTCGGCAAGGCGGGCCCGAAGGGCATCTACCACGAGACCCGTGCCGACGACCTCGTCGTGAAGGCGATCCGGGAGCTGCTGCGCCGCAACCCCGGCCTCGACCCGAAGACGATCGACGAGGTCGCCATCGCCGCGACGACGCAGATCGGTGACCAGGGCCTGACCATCGGCCGCACGGCCGGCATCCTCGCGGGCCTGCCGCAGTCCGTCCCCGGTTACTCCATCGACCGCATGTGTGCCGGCGCCCTGACGGCCGTCACCTCGGTCGCCGGCTCCGTCGCCTTCGGCGCCTACGACGTCGCCATCGCCGGCGGTGTCGAGCACATGGGCCGCCACCCGATGGGCGAGGGCGTGGACCCGAACCCGCGCTTCGTGAGCGAGAAGCTGGTCGACGAGTCCGCCCTGTTCATGGGCATGACCGCGGAGAACCTGCACGACCGCTATCCCTCGATCACCAAGCTGCGCGCCGACGAGTACGCGGTGCGCTCGCAGGAGAAGGCCGCCAAGGCGTACGCCAACGGCAAGATCCAGGCCGACCTGGTGCCGATCTCGGTGCGCCGCACCAACCCCGAGGGCGGCGAGACGGGCTGGGGCCTGGTCACCGCCGACGAGCCGATGCGCCCGGGCACCACGCTGGAGAGCCTCGCGGGCCTGAAGACGCCGTTCCGTGTGCACGGCCGGGTCACCGCGGGCAACGCGGCCGGTCTGAACGACGGCGCCACCGCCTCCGTCATCGCGAGCGAGGACTTCGCCCGCGAGCACGGCCTGCCGGTCAAGATGCGCCTGGTCTCCTACGCCTTCGCGGGCGTGGAGCCGGAGGTCATGGGCTACGGCCCGATCCCGGCCACCGAGAAGGCCCTCACCAAGGCGGGCCTGTCCATCTCGGACATCGGCCTGTTCGAGATCAACGAGGCCTTCGCCGTGCAGGTGCTGGCCTTCCTCGAGCACTACGGCATCGCCGACGACGACGCCCGTGTCAACCAGTACGGCGGCGCCATCGCGTTCGGCCACCCGCTGGCCTCCTCCGGCGTCCGCCTGATGACGCAGCTGGCCCGCCAGTTCGAGGAGCAGCCGCACGTCCGTTACGGCCTGACCACCATGTGCGTCGGCTTCGGCATGGGCGCGACGGTCATCTGGGAGAACCCGCACTTCGACGGAGGCGACAAGTGAGCACCACCGCTGAACTCCTGAAGGGCGCGGCCGAGCTGTTCCCGGACGAGGTCGTCACGCAGGCGCACGTCCGCCACTTCGACCTGCCGCTGGGCGCCGGGCGCTTCGCGCTCATCACGCTCGACAACGGCCACGACCACACCAAGCCGACCACCTTCGGCCCCCAGTCGCTGGCGAACCTGAACACCGCCGTCGACCAGGTCGAGAAGGAGGCGGCCGAGGGCACGATCGTCGGCGTCGGCATCACCGGCAAGCCGTTCATCTTCGCCGTCGGCGCCGACCTCAAGGGCGTCGAGCTGCTGAAGGAGCACAAGGACGCGCTCGCCATCGGCAAGGGCGGCCACGACGTCTTCAAGCGCCTTTCGGGCCTCGCGGTCCCGACCTTCGCGTACTACAACGGCGCGGCCATGGGCGGCGGCGTCGAGGTCGGCCTGCACTGCACCTACCGCACGGTGTCCGCGGCGCTGCCGGCGTTCTCCCTGCCCGAGGTCTTCCTCGGCCTGGTCCCCGGCTGGGGCGGCTGCACGCTGCTGCCGAACCTGATCGGCGCCGAGAAGGCCGTCACGGTCATCATCGAGAACAGCCTCAACCAGAACAAGCAGCTCAAGGGCAAGCAGGTCTACGAGCTCGGCATCGCCGACGCGCTGTTCGAGGGCGCGGACTTCCTGGAGCAGTCGCTGATCTGGACGGCGGCCGTCCTCAAGGGCGAGATCGTCGTCGAGCGTCCGGCGATCGACCGCGGTGAGGGCTGGGACCAGGCCGTCGCCAAGGGCCGGTTCATCGCCGACTCCAAGGTGCACGGCGCGGCCCCGGCCGCCTACCGCGCCCTGGACATCATCGCCGCCGCCAAGAACGGCGACCTCCAGCAGGGTTACGACGCCGAGGACCAGGCGCTCGCCGACCTCATCATGGGCGGCGAACTGCGCTCCGGCATCTACGCCTTCAACCTGGTGCAGAAGCGCGGCAAGCGCCCGGCCGGGGCGCCGGACAAGTCGCTGGCCCGTCCGGTGACCAAGGTCGGCGTCGTGGGCGCGGGTCTGATGGCCTCGCAGCTCGCCCTGCTCTTCCTGCGCCGCCTCGAGGTGCCGGTCGTGCTGACCGACATCGACCAGGAGCGCGTCGACAAGGGTGTGGGCTACGTCCACGCCGAGATCGACAAGCTGCTCGGCAAGGGCCGTGTCAACCAGGACAAGGCCAACCGCCTCAAGGCGCTGGTGACCGGCGTCCTGGACAAGGCCGAGGGCTTCGCGGACGCGGACTTCGTCATCGAGGCCGTGTTCGAGGAGATGGGCGTCAAGCAGAAGGTGTTCGCGGAGGTGGAGGCGGTCGCCCCGGCGCACGCGATCCTCGCCACCAACACCTCCTCGCTGTCGGTGTCGGAGATGGCGTCGAAGCTGAAGCACCCCGAGCGGGTCGTCGGCTTCCACTTCTTCAACCCGGTCGCGATCCTGCCGCTGCTGGAGATCGTCCGCGGCGAGCAGACCGACGACGCCTCGCTGGCCACGGCCTTCGCCGTCGCCAAGAAGCTGAAGAAGACCGCGGTCCTCACCAAGGACGCCCCGGCGTTCGTCGTGAACCGCATCCTGACCCGCTTCATGGGCGAGATCCAGAACGTCATCGACGAGGGCACCCCGGTCGAGACCGCCGAGAAGGCGATCGAGCCGCTCGGCCTGCCGATGTCCCCGCTGGTCCTGCTGGAGCTGGTCGGCCCGGCGATCGGCCTGCACGTCTCCGAGACGCTGCACGGCGCGTTCCCGGACCGCTTCAAGGTCTCCCCGAACCTCAAGGCGGTCGTCGAGGCGGGCAAGCGCGGCTTCTACGTCTACGACAGCGGCAAGCCGGAGCTGGACCCGGAGGTCGCCGCGCTGCTGAAGCAGGGCGATGTCGTCCTGACCGAGGAGCAGGTGCGCGCCCGCGTCCTGGACGCGGTGGCGCAGGAGATCGGCCTGATGCTCGAGGAGGGCGTCGTCGCCGAGGCCCAGGACATCGACCTGTGCCTGATCACCGGCGCCGGCTGGCCCTTCCACCTGGGCGGCATCACGCCGTACCTGGACCGCGAGGGCGTCTCGGAGCGCGTCAACGGCAAGACGTTCCTGGCCCAGGGCGTGGCGTCGGTCCCGGCGTGACAACGGACAGCTGAAGAGGGCCCCCGCACCGAGCGGGGGCCCTCCTTGCTGTGCGGTCCGGTCCCGGCCGGTTGTCAGCCGCCGAGCACGCCCGGCGCCGCGGGCAGCTCGCCGATGAACACGGTGACCTGCCCTCGGGTCAGGCGGCCGTCTCCGTCGTCCAGGACGTAGGCGAAACGGTCGTAACCGGCCTGGCCCGGGAACGGGGTGTAGACGACGGTGCCGTCGGGCTCCACGGTGGTGGCGCCACGCAGCGCGGGTCCCACACCCACGAGCCGCACCCGCTCCCCGAGCCCCTCGGTCAGCCCGCGCAGCACTCCGGGACAGCCGGGGGCCACCTGCAGCACACGGCCCTGCGCGGGCAGGGAGGCGATCCGGTAGCCGTACTGCTTCACCGAATGCGTGCTGCTGGTGAGACTCGATCCGCCGTGGGCGATGATCCCCGCGCGCACCTGCGGGATGAGGAAGGCGCCCGCGGGCACGTCGTGGTGGACGACCGCGGTGAACCGGGCGATGCGGGTGGCGCCCGCTTCCACGGAGGTGGCGTAGCGGTCGCCGGCCGGCAGCAGGCTGATGCCGGCGAGCCCGTCGACCCGGGCCACGCGGTCGAAGGGCTGCGTCATCACATAGCCGTAGTAGCGGTGGCCGGGGCCCTCGGGGAGCAGGCTGACGGCGAAGCGGACCTCCTGCCCCGGGGCCAGCGGCAGCCGGGGGTCGGCCCCGGCGGTGAGCTCCACGGTCAGCCGGATGTGCGGCGCGTCGGGCTGGACTCCGTGCACCCGGGCGAGGAGGAACGGTTCGGTCTGCTGCGGTTCCTCGGTCACAGGGTGCTCCCCTGTCCCCTGGTCCGCGCCCGGACCAGGGCGGCGTGTTCCGCGTCGTCCATCCAGCCCAGCGCGGTCGGCGGGAAGGCCGGCACGTCGAGCGCGGTGACCCAGTGCGGGGGCACGATCTGCCGGGCGGCGAGCTGATGGGCGACGAACCGCGCGCAGGCCACGGCCCCTTCGGGCAGCAGGTGCGTGCTGTCCTCGATGCCCTCGGGATAGTTGGGGTACAGGCCGGGGGCGAGGTACATGAACAGGTCCCGGGTGCCCTGCGGACCGAGCTGCGCCCACCACTCGAGGCTCTGCGCGTACAGGTCGACGTAGGGAGTGGAGGTCTCCGCGGCGAGTTCCCGCATGGCCATCGGGTACTCCCCGAACACCTGCCGCAGATTGCCGTGCTCGTCCCAGGTGCAGCGTTCGTGGGAGCTCACGAACACCGGGTGGGCTCCCCGGTCGCGGGCCCCGTCGACGAAGGCCCGCAGGTGGCGCTGGTAGTCGTGGAAGGCCTCGGTGCGCCACTCCTTCTCCGGCTTGTGGTCCCTCAGGCCGAAGGAGGTGATGAGGTAGTCGTCCGGGCGGATGTGGTCCAGGATCCAGCCGAGGCGTCCGCGTTCGGCGAAGGTGCGCGAACTCGCCCCCGCCCGGGCGCAGTTCACGATCTCGACCGCGGAGGTGAAGAACAGCGGCAGCACCTGGCCCCAGCCCGTCATGGGCGCCCTCGACAGCTCGCGGGTGCACACGCTGGAGTCACCGGCGACGAAGATGCGCGCGGTCCCGTCACGCAGCATCGGTCCACCTCGTCGACACGCTCACGTCCGGTCGCAGCGCACCGACGGGTCCGGCGGGTGCCAGTGCGGCCGCCGAGGCCGTACCGAGGGCGGCGATCGCCGCGTAGACCCGCTCGCAGTTGCCGCCGCCGCGATGCACGAAGAACTCCTCCACCCGTGCCCGGTGCACCTCTTCCACCGTGAAGCCGCGCTCCACCGCCGCGATGATCTCGTCGACGGCTTCGTCGACGGTGCGGCAGACGGGGCCGAAGCCGTCCTCGGAGAGGGTGAAGTAACCGCGCTTGTAGTGGCGGCCGTAGAAGTCCTCCTCGTCGAACGGGACGTACACCAGCGGGATGCCCATGTACGCCACGTCGAAGAACACCGAGGAGTAGTCGGTCACCATCAGCGAGCACTCCTTCATCGCCTGCTGCACGTTGCGCGTCTGCGGGTCGGCCACGTGCATGGAGGGCGAGGACAGCTGGAAGGTGTGCAGATAGGGCCGGATCTCGTAGTGCGGGAAGAACTCGAGGTCGACGCCGAAGTGCTCGAGGGCCCGGCCCAGGCGCGGGTCGGCCAGCAGGGACCGGTAGAAGCGGTAGTACTCGGACTGCGTGAAGCTGGTGCGGGCGGGGCCGGAGGCCTTCTTGTAGGAGGCGGTGACGATCCACTGGCGCCAGGTCGGCATCAGCAGGATGCGGGGTCTGTCCCTGGGTTCGCGCTTCAGCGCGTCGAAGCGGGGGAAGCCCACCGGCTGCGCCCGGTCACCGAATCCCGCCTCCTGGGCCATGAACTCGCTCTCCTGCCGGCCCGCCGTCACCAGCAGGTCGTTGCTCGAGATGCGCTGGTCGGCACCGGTCGTCACGTCGTTGTACGTGACGCCGTGCTGCAGGAACACCCGCTGATACTTGATCAGTTCACCGAAACGGTGCAGGTAGAGCGCCTTCTTGTAGCCCTTGGGCACCAGGTAGGACTCGGAGTCGTAGGAGCCGATGAGTTTCGTCGCGTGCAGCAAGTACATGCGGTGCTTGAACGAACCGAGCTTCAGGACATGGCCGTACTGCGCCACCTTGGCGTAGTCGGCGGACGCCGCGTCGATGACGTAGTACGCGTTGCGGCGCCGGCGGTTCTGCCGGATCCACTTGAAGAGGTGGTACGAGTTGTCCTGCGCTGTGTCGGAGCGCTCGCCGATGAGCCAGATCTCCTTGGAGTTCAGGAAGGGGTACGTCAGCCAGTAGGCGAGCCTCATCCGCCAGCCGGGGTTGCGCGTCTTGAGGATGCGCAGCTCGCGGGCCGTGCGCCAACGGGCGTGGCGCATACGCGCGATCGCACCGGTGCCCACCAGACGCAGGTGCAGGGCATCGCGTGCGCCGATGGTCAGCAGGTAGCGGTGACGGCCGACCTGCCCGGGGCCCTTCAGCCGGTGCAGCGCGAGGCGGGCCTTCATCACCACGTTGCGGTGCCGTTCGCCGTCGATGCGGTGCACCCGGAGCCTGAAGTCACCGACGCCCGCACCGGCCTGTGCCAGCACCCGTTCGGGGATTTCGGCGTACCAGCCGGCGTAGAGATCGCGTCCCGACCGGGCGTTCCACAGGTCACGCCGGTACACCTGGGTGATCGGCACGGTGACCTTCTGGTCGCTCCTCTGGTAGACGAGCTCCAGGCGGTTGGCGAGGGGGCCGGCGAGGTTCATGCCGGGGAAGGCCATACAGCCTTCCAGGACGAGCACGTCGCCGCGGCTGCGGACACTCTCGACGACGACGTTGGGGTCGTTCACCCGGGCCGCCGTGCTGGCGCGCACGCCCCCGGGGAAGGTGCGGTAGAAGCCGTCGTCGTCGATCTCGACGACGAGCGGGGCCGCGGCGAGGACCGGCTCGGGGTCACAGAACATCTCGAAGTTGCCGGTCTTGGCGGCGTAGTGATCGAGTTGCTGGGCCGCGCTGGTGACGAACTCGGTGATGACGTCGTCGGGGATCTCCGCGTAGTGCCGGTGGATGTCGGGGAACATCTCCGCGAGCTGTCCACGGCCCATGACGTTGCGGGCGTTGCACAGGAAGCCCTTGTAGGTGCGCGTGGCGTAGCGCTGGAACATGCGGCGGATCGCGGGGCTTTCCTCGGCGCTGTAGTTCAGCAGGAAGTGGTTCAGCCGCAGGTGGTCCCGGTAGTTGGCGGGTTTGCTCCACAGGCTGTCCATGATGGACGAGCCGTCGGGGCGGCCTCGGTACCAGTAGACCGGCTGGTCGACGAGGCTCATACGGCCGGCGCGGAGCATCGCCGGCAGAGTGAGCCACGCGTCCTCGAAGTGCACGCCCTCGCCGAAGCGCAGGCCGAGCCGGCGCAGCAGATCGGTGCTGAAGAGCTTGTTGCAGGCGGAGCCGCTGAAGATCATGTCAGGGATCTCGGCGAAGTCGTCGAAGACGCGGTCCCCGCCGCCGAAGTACTGCTTCCACGGGCCGTAGGGCCGGTCGGGGAAGTTGACGAGGTCGCCCATGACGATCTCGGAACGGTCGCGCAGGGCCGCTTCGAGCATCGCGGCGAGAGCGTCCTCGCCGAGGATGTCGTCCGAGTCCAGGAACGTCACGAACGGCGCCGTGACATGGGCGAGGCCGTTGTTGCGGGCGTTGCCCAGGCCGCCGTTCTGCTGGTGGACGACCGTGACGTTGGCGTAGTACCGGGCGAAGTGGTCGAGCATCTTCGGCGTGTCGTCGGTGGCGCCGTCGTCGACCAGGATGACCTGGGTCGTCTCGAAGCCCCGCTGCGCGGCGATGGAGCCCAGGCAGTCGTCCACATACTTGGCGACGTTGTAGCAGGGCACGACCACGGCCAGCTCGAAGGGACGGGTCAGCGAGGGGATCGGGGGGTGGATCCGGTCCCGCCACCACATCCAGGGGGCGCCGGGGTCGTTCTGCTCGGACTCGAAGGTACGGCGGCCGGCCGCGGCCGAGCGGAAGGCGAGGTTGCCGCTGACGGTGCGGTAGCCCTCGAACTCCTCGCCGTCGCGGGTGAAGTCCAGTCCGCGCAGGTCGGTGTCGCGCACGTTCAGTGGAGAGCGGGAGCGGCTGCGGTTCCACTCGACGACGACCGACACGTTCCACACCGTGTCGTCGGCGGCGTCGTCTCCGAGCAGCCCGGCCAGGTCGGCGGTGCCGGTGAAGGTGACGTGGCGTTCGTCGACGGAGACCTTCGGGACCGGCACCAGGACGTCCGTCTTGGTGTGCCGGTTGCGCACGGCCAGTCGCAGGGTCAGGGCGTCGCCCCGGGCGATCCGGCCGAAGCGGTTGACGAGCTCGCCGGCGTAGGCCAGCTCGGTGCCGTCGAGCCGCCACTCGGTGAGCTGGGCGAAGAGCGGCACCTGGGAGACCGACGCGGCGGCGAGACCCAGTTCGGTGACGTCCAGCATGCGGCGGGCACCCGGCAGGTGCAGGTGGTCGGCGGACCAGTAGACCCGGCCGTCCTCCTCCATCAGGTGCGAGGAGAAGACGCTCTTGCGCTGCGTGTAGTCCAGCGTGGTGAGAGCGGCTTCGATCTCCTCGTACCGCAGCAGGAAGGCGCGGACCCGGTCCACCGGGCCGCACATCTCGAACGCCTCCTCGCTGATGGAGAAGAGGTAGGAGCTGACGATGGTGGCGAACCGCTGCTGGAACTCGGCGTCGCCCTCGGCGAGGGCCCGCATGTACAGGCGCAGGTCGTGCGAGAGGAACTTGGAGTCCTTGCGGACCTTCAGCGACCACAGGCCCCGCTCCAGCAGGAACGCGTCCGTGGCCCGGTGCACGGCGATGCGGTCGGTGATGCTGCGCAGCTCACCGGTGCGTCCGGTGATCGAGGAGCCGTCCGTCTCCCACATCCAGCGGTAGACGGGCTCGGTGATCACCGTGATGCCCCGGGCGAGGCAGCCCGCGACGGTGGAGAAGTAGGTGTCCTCGTAGTAGACGCCCTCGGGGAACCACACGTCGGCCGAGCGCAGGAACTCCACGCTGTAGAGCTTGGCGGCGGCGATCGGGTCCGACAGCAGCAGCGGGAACTCCTCCAGGCCGGCCACCGTGCGGCCCAGGGCGTAGACCTCCGGCGCCCATGGCTCGGACTCGCCGGTGGCCCGGTTGACGCGCAGCGCCTTGCCCGCGGTGATGTCGCTGCCGGTCTCCAGCGCGCTCTCGACGAGCCGCTCGCAGGCGCGGGGCGGCAGTTCGTCGTCGGCGTCGAGGAACATCACCCAGCGTCCGCCCGCCTGGGCGATGCCCCAGTTGCGGGGGGCGCCGACGCCTCCGCTGTTCTCGGGGCGGCGCAGCACCCGGACCCGGGGGTTGCTGCCGGCGAAGTTGGCAACGACCTCGAGGGTGCCGTCGGTGGAGGCGTCGTCGACGACGATCACCTCGACCAGCTCGTAGGTCTGGTTCACGGCGGACTGGAGGGCCTTGCCGATGGTGGTGGCCGCGTTGTAGGCCGGTATGACCACCGTCACCCAGTAGTTGTCGCCGTTGTGCACCTGCTGCATGGGAAGTCGTCCTGCGGTTGGCGTCATCGCGAGTGGTCCTGGAGCCCCGGCCTCCCCGACTGCTCGGCGGAGGCCGCGTACCCGAACCGGGTGAGCGGCATGGTGTCGCCGGGCTGCCGGGGTACGTGCGGGAGTCCGTGGGCGACCTGGGGCAGGTCGGACTCGCGGGAGGTGTCGTTCGGCTGCGGGTAGGGCCGGAAGCCGGGATCGTCGTCCGGTTCCGGGGCCCTGAATCGCTCGTCGGCGAGCAGGGCCTCCTGTGCGGCCTGACGGTGGCGGCCGCGGTACAGGTGCGGGGCGATGGTGCCGGCGGTGACCGGGGTGGGGTCGAGCTCCTCCATGACACGGGTGAAGTCACGGGTGGAGAGCCAGAACTTGTACATGATCACGAGCTCGAAGAGCATCAGCAGGGCCGCCGAGACCACGGTGGTCAGCAGGATCCGGCCGATCAGCGGACCGACGATGAAGATGAACATCTGGAACTCGATGCCGCTGATCAGGTGGGGGCGGATCCGGGTGCGCAGCATCATCCGGCGGATGCGGGTGTACCACGGGAACTGTCCGCGGAACTGCTCGTGCAGGTCGACCACGTTGCCGGCGCCGGCTTCCTGACGGAGTGTCTCCACAGGGGTGCCGGGGTTGTCGCGCAGCAGGTCCTCCATGAAGACGACCTGGGGCGCGTCGCTCCGTACGGCGGTGTCGCCGGCCTGGTGCCGGGCGCGGGCGGCTTCGGCGCGGGCCTCCCGCTCGGCGTGCTCCGCCGCGGCGCGCTCGGCCTCGGCGCGCTCGGCCTCGGCGCGTTCCCGGGTGACCTTCTCGATCTTGGTGCGCATCGACTGGCGCATCTTGTAGATCTGCAGCGCGTCGACGTAGCGCAGCATGTCGAGGAAGACCACGACCAGCGCGGCGACCAGGAAGCGCTCGTCGTCCGTGCGCAGGAACTGACCGCCCATCAGGGCCAGTGCGCAGAACAGCACGCGGATGCGGTCGAAGACGTAGTCGAGCCAGCCGCCGAAGACGGTGCCGTTGCCCTTGAGCCGGGCGAGCTTGCCGTCGATGCAGTCGAGGATGAAGCTCAGGTGGTACAGCAGGGCGCCGATGAGCAGCGACCGCGTGTCGCCCTTGAGGAAGAAGCCGGCCGAGGCCAGCCCGATGAAGAGCGCGGCCCAGGTGACACGGTTGGGCGTGATGAACCGGAAGCGGGCCAGGACGATCAGCATGCGCGTGGCCACGGGGTCGACCAGGAAGACGGTCCACCAGGCATCGCGCTTCTTGCAGGTCAGTTTTTGGACAGCCCGCAGCGACAGCTTGGCCATAACCCCTCGGTACACACAAGGCAGGACATATCGCCCTGTGGACACACCAATGCACCGCAGGGATTCAAGAGATCGGACAGATTTTCACACCTCGATCACATGAACAGCGTGAACTCTAACCAATCTTTAACTTGAATGTCGATCTGAATCGTCCTGGTGTACACCGCGATGTGGATCACATGGTGTTGCGTACAACCATTTGCAGTCTTCGCAGGAGACAACAACACGAGGCGTGCCATCCGCCTTACGCTGCGTCAGGCCGTCGGGCCTCAGGACCGGGCTGTGCGCGCCAACCCTGACGGCTGTGCGCGCCGCCCCTGACGACTGCGCGCGAGTGCGGGCCCCGCCGGATGCCGGTCAGCCGACCGAGCGCCAGTCCCCGAAGGTGAGCGACCCGGCCCGCTCGTCCCGGTGGGCGACGGTCAGGCCGGCGCCCGGCGTCCGGCACGCGACGCTGAGCCGTCCCGTCCGGTCGACGGCGACCGATGGCGTGCCGTACGCCTCGCCGGCGATGTCCTGCCACCACACCCCCGCGTCCGGCCGGCCCTCGGGATGAAGGCCGACCGAACCGGCGCCCGCGGATCCCGTGCGCGCCAGCACCGAGTACGCCCAGCCGTCGACCTCCACGGGCCGTGCGGCCGCCACGGGGCCGGTCCCCCCGGCGTCACCCAGCGGGTACGGGGCCGGGGCGCCCGGAGCCCACACGAACGCCTCGTTGGTGTGGAATTCGCGATAGCACACAGTACCGGGCTCCGCTCCCGGTGCCAGGGTGCCGGGCCGGGCGGCGAACGGCACTGTCCGGTCCTCGGTCCAGGTGCCGTCCGCGCGCTGGTACCACCTCACGACCGCGGCGGTGTCACGCGCCCGCGCGAACACCTCGACTCCGCCGTGCGCGGACGTCACCGCGACGAGGTCGTCGGCGACCCGCGTACCGCCCAGGTGGTTCCAGTCGGTGAGGGAGCCGTCGGCCGACCGGCAGCGGTAGCTGATGCTGTGCCCGAAGTTACGGACGAAGACGAACAGCGCGCCCGCCGCGTCGAAGGCCGCGGCGGGGAAACCGACTTCCCGCCCCTTGAGCCGGGCGGCGACGTTCGGACCCCCGAGCGAGAGCCACGGCGTCAGCGGCCGACCCGTGCCGTACTGGGCGGCGTGGACCACCTCGACGTCCGCGCCGCCGTCGGCACGGGCGGTCCGGCGCAGCCCGAACAGGTGCGGGAACCCGTGCGCGTCGGGCACCACGCACAGGCCCGGCAGCAGACCCGCGCCCTCCCACGCCTGCGGTCCGCGCCAGGCGTCGCCCGGCGTCTCCTGCCACCAGCGCACCACACCACCCGCCGTCGGGGCGAAGGCGGTCAACCTGCCGTCGAATCCCGCCGACAGCCAGTGCACCGGCTCGGGGTAGCGCCGGCAGGAGGCGGCCCCCAGCGCCGGGTCCGAGCCGGCCCGGTGACAGTCGGCGAACACTGGCCGCCCCGTCTCCCGCTGCCAGGCGCGCGCAGCCGCCAGCGCCTGCGCCGCCGTGTCCGCGTGCGGTGCCGGCACGTCGTACGACGGCACTCCGCTCGCCTCGTCGAGGGCGACGTGCACGGGGTCGGGGTCCAGGGTGTGCAGACGCTCCGGCTCGATCTCCCGGAGCGCGCCGAGCAGCGCCGCGACCTCGCCGCCGGAGCCGGCGCCCAGCACGCGTACGGCCCCGAGCGGCCGGCAGCCGCGTTCGCCGGCCGCCGTGAGGGCGCGATCGAGCGCTGCACGCGACTCCTTGCCGCCCGCCCGCATGCAGACCACCGCGATCCGCGCGCCGGACGGCTGCAGCGCGACGAGCGGCACCGCGTCGGCGGGCTCGGGAACGACGACGGCGACCGTCTGCCCGGTCGCCGTCGGGCCGGCGGCGGCTCCCGGTCGGCGGTCGGTCCTTCGCGTCATGTCCTCACGTCCCTCGGCGCGGGAGCGGCTCCCGGCACGGTCATATGCGCTTCCAGTCCCCGAGCGTCAGCCCCGGCCCCTCCTCCTGGCGGGCCAGCATCACGTCGCCGTCCGGTGCGACGGCGAGGACCACGACCCGGCCGTGCCCGTCCAGGGCGAGCACCGGGTCGCCCAGGCACGCCATGGCGGTGTCGATCCACCAGACCCCGTTGCGCTCGTCCTCCACGGGACAGACGCCGAGCACGATCCGCCCCGCGGCGTCGCGGTGGGCGAGCACCATGCAGGGGTAGCCGTCGAGCACGGTGACGAGCCCCGCATGGCGCCCGTCGCCCGGGTTCCCGCCCACCCGCACCGGCCACTCGCCGGGCCGCACGACGACGATCCCGCCGCCGCGTACATCGGTCAGCAGGTACGTGAGGCGGCCGGGCGAGGTCTCCACCGCGGTCACCGAACCGGGGAGCGGCGCCACCGCGAGATCGTGCCCTCGCTCCAGCGGCCCGCCAGGCTGCCGCTGATACCAGGTCAGGGCCCCGTCGAAAGCAGGGGCGAGGACTTCCACCCCGCCCGTCGACGTGGCGCCCGCCGCCGGCGTGTCCAGAGCGGCGGCCACCTGCAGATCGCGCCAGGGCTCCCAGCGCCCCTGGGCGTCCTCGCGGCGCAGTGCCACCCGTCCCTCGGCCGTGGGGACGAAGACGTACAGCGTGCCGGCGGCGTCCACCGTGGCGGCCGGCGCCCCCATCTGAGCCGTCCGCTCCCGCTTGGCATGGGGATTGCCGACCGAGCGCCACTCGCTGAGCGGACGCCCGGCCTGATATTGCACCGCGTAGACGAGGTCCACGTCCGGCGCGGCGTCGTCGGCGCCGCGCACACGTCGCCCGATCAGATGCACATAGCGGTTGCCGCCCTGGGCGAGGGCGATCTGGCCCACGCCCTCTGCCGGCAGGACGTCCGGGCCCGACCAGCCGGGGCCGGCGGGCCTGGTCTCGGTCCAGCGCAGCACGGCCTGGTCGACGTGGGCGAACACCATGAGCCTGCCGTCGTGCCCGAGCACCGCCCACGGTCCGGACAACACTGCCGGGAGCGTGCCCGACGGGCCCGGTGCGATGCCGTCGGCCCGCTGCCGTCGCCCGTGGTCGAGCGCGCTAGTGGCCCGCATGGTCCGTCGTCGTCCTTCCCGTCGGCCGGGCCCCGATCGGACCGCGGCCTGGCCACTGCATCATATGTTCGACTGCCGGAGGGCATGCACGGCCACCGACCGGTCCCCGGGGCGTGCGACGCGGGGCCGCGGCCCCGGAGCCGGTTCACCGCCGCCGGCGGCAGTGCCTTCCGCTCAGGCGCGGGCCGCCGGATGGCGCGCGCACCAGCCGGCCCACGCGGAGGCGACCATCGCTCGCGCGTCGTGACGCGCGGTCCAGCCGAGCTCGGCGCGTACGCGCTCGGCCGACGCGACGACGCGGGCCGGGTCCCCGGCGCGACGCGGCGCCGTCAGGGGTGCCGCGGCCGGGCCATGGCCCGTCACCTCGCCGATCAGCGCGATCATCTCGCGCACCGAAACGCCTTCACCGCGACCGATGTTGACCGTCAGGTCACTGCCCGGCTCCCGGTCCCCCAGGGCACGCGCGGCGGCCACATGCGCCGAGGCGATGTCCTCGACGTGGATGAAGTCCCGTACGCAGGTGCCGTCCTCGGTGTCGTAGTCGTCCCCGAAGACGACGGGCGCGGCGCCCTGCATGAGCTTCTCGAACACCATCGGGACCAGGTTGAAGACCCCGGTGTCCGCGAGGTGGTCGGCGGCCGACCCCGCGACGTTGAAGTACCGCAGGCAGGCCGTGGTCATGCCATGGGCCCGGCCGGCCGCCCGCACCAGCCACTCCCCCGCCAACTTGGTCTCCCCGTACGGGTTCACGGGCGAGCAGGGTGTGTCCTCGGTCACGAGGTCGGCATCGGGCATGCCGTACACCGCGGCCGAGGAGGAGAAGAGGAAGCGCCGCACACCGGCGTCGGCGGCAGCCTGCAGCAGCGTCTGCAGGCCCTGCACGTTCTCGCGGTAGTAGTACAGCGGCCGTTCCACCGACTCCCCGACCTGCTTCTTGGCCGCGAGGTGGACGATGCCGGAAATGCGCAGGTCGGACAGGGTCGAGCGGAGCAGCTCCGGATCCAGGACCGAGCCGTGGACGAAGGGCACGCCGTCGGGTACGCGCTTGGGGTCGCCGGTGGACAGGTCGTCGTACACCGCCACGGCCTCACCCGCCTCCAGCATGGCGCGGACGACGTGCGCTCCGATGAATCCCGCTCCGCCAGTGATCAGCCAGGTCATGCGCGCATACTAATTCTTCGCTGCGCGTTTACAAATGCGTCATATCTAGCGCATGATCGGTTGATCGGCTGCCTATAGTGACACGATCGTTCTGGCAGCCCACGGACCGGCTCTCCCCACACCCGAGTCCTCAACGCCCCACAGCAGCGGCCCTGACGGGCCATGACCTCACGAGGACTCGAAGCAGGATGAGCCACGTCTCGACGCCCCAGAGCAGCGATGCGGACGCGCCGTCCAGGCGCCGTGGCGGCAGAGGGGGCAAGCGCAGAACCGGAAAGCGCCGCACCGGTCGTAAGATCCTCCTCGCCCTCGGGGTCCTCGTGCTCGTCGCCGGCGGCACCGGCTACTGGCTCTACAGCGACCTCGACGGGAACATCAAGGGTGTCGACATCGACAAGGCGATCGGTGACGACCGGCCCGAGAAGCTGCCGACCTCCGGGCAGAACATCCTGATCCTCGGCTCCGACTCGCGCGCGGGGGCCAACGCCGCGCTGGACAAGGCCGATGTCTCCGGGGCCCGTTCGGACACCGCGCTGGTGATGCACATACCCGAGGGCCGCACCCAGGCCGTCGCCGTCAGCATCCCCCGCGACACCCTGGTGACCCGGCCCGAGTGCACCAGGTCGGACGGCTCGGCGGTGGCCTCCGCGAAGCGTGTGATGTTCAACTCCATCTACTCGCTGGCCGGTCCGGCCTGTGTGGTGAAGACCGTCGAGCAGATGTCCGGCGTCCGCATGGACCACTACGTGGAGATCGACTTCGCCGGCTTCAAGGGACTGGTGGACGCCATAGGCGGAGTCACCGTCACCGTCGACCAGGACATCCACGACAAGTCCAGCGGACTGAACCTGAGCGCCGGCACCCACCGCCTCGACGGCACGCAGTCCCTGCAGTTCGTACGCACGCGGCACGGCATCGGCGACGGCAGCGACCTCGGCCGTATCGGACTGCAGCAGCAGTTCATGATGGCGCTGCTCTCCGAGATCAAGAAGCAGGACCTGCTGGGCAGCCCGACGAAGACCTACAAGATCGCCGACAAGCTCACCGCCGCGCTGACCACCGACTCCGACCTCGCCTCGCTGACGAAGCTCGCGGAGTTCGGCCGCAGCCTGAACGGGGTGAACCCGGACACCATGGAGACGATCATGCTCCCGGTGGCGTACGACAAGGTCGACCCGAACCGTGTCGTGGCCGCCGAGCCGCAAGCGTCGTCGCTGTGGAAGGCGCTGCGCAGCGACACCGAGATCCCGGAGTCCGCGAAGAAGTCCCCCGCGAAGGGCGGCTGAGCCCGCCGCAGCACCGCGACCGCCCGGCCCCGTGCTCCGGGGCGCCGTGCGAGGCTGGCCCCATGGACGACAGCACCCCCCTGCTCGTGATCGTCGACGGCGCCAACGTCGTCGGGTCGGTGCCCGACGGCTGGTGGCGCGACCGGCGCGGCGCCGCCGAACGGCTGCGGGACCGGCTGGCGCAGCGGGGGCTTCCCGGATACGACGCCGACGGCGGGGCCGTGGACATCGTCCTCGTCGTCGAGGGCGCCGCCCGCGGCGTGCCCTCCGTGCCCGGTGTCCGCGTCGAGGACGCCCCCGGCAGCGGCGACGACCACATGGTCGACCTGGTCGCCCGCGCCACGGGCCGCCGCTGCCTGGT
Organism: Streptomyces sp. NPDC028635; assembly: GCF_040637635.1. Taxonomy (NCBI): domain Bacteria; kingdom Bacillati; phylum Actinomycetota; class Actinomycetes; order Kitasatosporales; family Streptomycetaceae; genus Streptomyces; species Streptomyces sp. NPDC028635. The sequence continues at coordinate 144,267 of NZ_JBEZWX010000004.1, forward strand.
CGTCACCGCCGACCGCGAACTGCGCCGCCGCGTCACGGAACTCGGCGCGGAGGTCACCGGCCCGCGAGCGGTACGCGGCTGAGCCGCCGCCCCGGGCGGGGCGCTACGCGCCCGAGGCGTGCGGCCCGGCCGGTCCGCCTTCCTGCTGCGCAGTCACGGCCTCGTGCCGGTGCCGGGGCCCGCCGACTCGCCCGCCGGGACCCGTTCGCCGCGGGCCAGGCGGCTGTGGGTGCGGCCGTACAGGAAGTAGACGACGAAGCCGATCGCCATCCAGATGCCGAAGCGGACCCATGTCTCGGCCGGCAGGTTGAGCATCAGCCACAGCGAGGCGCACACCGACAGGATCGGGATCACGGGCACCCACGGCGTGCGGAAGGAGCGGGGCAGCTCGGGCCGGGAGCGCCGCAGGATGATCACACCGATGGCGACCACCACGAACGCGAACAGCGTGCCGATGTTCACCAGCTCGGCCAGCTCGCTGAGCGGGGTGAAGCCGGCGAGGATCGCGATGAGGACGCCGAGCAGGATCGTGGGCCGGTGCGGGGTCCTGAACCGCGGGTGGACGTGCGAGAAGAAGCGCGGCAGCAGCCCGTCGCGGCTCATCGCGAAGAAGACCCGGGTCTGGCCCAGCAGCAGGATCATGCACACCGTGGTCAGGCCCACCGCGGCGCCGAAACTGATCAGGCCGGCGAACCACGGGTGCCCGGTGGCCTTGAAGGCGTCGGCGAGCGGCGCGGTGATGGACAGCTTGGTGTAGTGCTCCATGCCGGTGACGACGATCGACACGGCGACGTAGAGCGCCGTGCAGATGAACAGCGAGCCGAGGATGCCGCGCGGCATGTCGCGCTGCGGGTTCCTGGTCTCCTCGGCGGCCGTGGCGACGACGTCGAACCCGATGAAGGCGAAGAAGACGACGGACGCCGCGGTGAAGATGCCCATCACCCCGAAGTTGGACGGAGCCCAGCCGAAGATCAGCTGGATCAGCGGCGACTTCAGGCTGCCGCCCGCCTCCACCGCCTTCTGCGGCGGGATGAAGGGGTGGTAGTTGTCGCCGTTGACCAGGAAGGCGCCCGCGATGATGACGATGAGGACGACCGTCACCTTGATCGCCACGACGACCGAGGTCACGCGCGCGGAGAGCTTGGTGCCGACCACGAGGATGCCGGTGAGGACGAGGACCAGCGCGGCCGCGAGGATGTCGAAGCCGAAGCCGTGGGCGCCGTCGCGGGTGCCGAGCGCCGCGGGCAGGTGCCAGCCCGCGTTGTCCAGCAGCGAGGCGATGTAACCGGACCAGCCGACGGCGACCACCGCCGTGCCGAGGGCGAACTCCAGGACGAGGTCCCAGCCGATGATCCAGGCGGGGAACTCGCCCAGGGAGGCGTAGGAGAACGTGTACGCCGACCCGGCGACCGGGACCGTGGAGGCGAACTCGGCGTAGCACAGCGCGGCCAGGGCGCAGACCACGCCCGCCACGACGAAGGCGAGCGCCGTCGCCGGACCCGCGTTGTTCTTGGCGACCGTCCCGGTGAGGACGAAGATGCCGGTGCCGATGATCACACCGACGCCGAAGACGGTCAGGTCCAGCGCGGACAGGGATTTCTTGAGCGCGTGCTCGGGTTCCTCGGTGTCGGCGATCGACTGCTCGACCCTTTTCGTCCGGAAGAGGGTGCTGCTCACGGTGACCTCCCACGCTGTGTCGTCCTCGACAGGGTCGAGAGGGGGTGTGGTGCGTATGCCCCACCGTGGGCCTCATCACGCAAACGGGCCGGTCGCACCACTCTTCACAGTGGCGCAACCGGCCCATTCCGGCACGTCGGGGCTAGTCGCGGACCGGCTCGACCTCGGCGGCGGCGCGCTCGAACCGGCCGTCGAGCTTGGCCACGAGGCCGGTGACCTGGCGTGCGATGTCCGGCGCGGTCAGCCCGATCTCGGCGAGCACCTCGGCGCGGGAGGCGTGGTCGAGGAAGCGCGGCGGGATGCCGAAGTCGCGCAGCGGCACGTCCACCCCGGCGTCGCGCAGGGCCTGCGCGACGGCGGAGCCGACACCGCCGACGCGGCTGTTGTCCTCGACGGTGACGACGACCCGGTGGCGTTCGGCCAGCGGGGCCATCGCCTCGTCGACCGGCTTCACCCAGCGCGGGTCGACGACGGTGGTGGAGATGCCCTGCTTGTCCAGCAGGCCGGCGATCTCCAGGCACATCGGGGCCAGCGCGCCCACCGAGACCAGCAGCACGTCCGGGCGGTCCGTGCCCGGCTCGCGCAGCACGTCCATGCCACCGACGCGGCCCACGGCCGGTACGGCGGGGCCGACGGCGCCCTTGGAGAAGCGGACCACGGTCGGCGCGTCCTCGACCTCGACGGCCTCCCGCAGCTGGGCGCGGACCTGGTCGGCGTCGCGCGGCGCGGCGAGCCGCAGGCCGGGCACGACCTGGAGGATCGACATGTCCCACATGCCGTTGTGCGAGGCGCCGTCGGTGCCGGTGACGCCGGCCCGGTCCAGCACGAACGTCACCCCGCACTTGTGCAGGGCCACGTCCATGAGGACCTGGTCGAAGGCGCGGTTGAGGAAGGTGGCGTACACCGCGAAGACGGGGTGCAGCCCGCCGTGGGCGAGGCCGGCCGCGGAGACGGCGCCGTGCTGCTCGGCGATGCCGACGTCGTAGACGCGCTCCGGGAACGCCTTGGCGAAGCGGTCCAGGCCGACGGGCTGGAGCATCGCGGCCGTGATGGCGACGATGTCCTTGCGCTCCTTGCCGAGCTTGACCATCTCGTCGCCGAAGACGCTCGTCCAGTCGGCACCGGAGGTGGCGATCGGCAGGCCCGTGTCCGGGTGGATCTTGCCGACGGCGTGGAAGCGGTCGGCCTCGTCCTGCAGGGCGGGCTGGTAGCCGCGGCCCTTCTCGGTGAGGCAGTGCACGATCACCGGGCCGCCGAACCGCTTGGCGCGGGCCAGCGCGGACTCCAAGGCCTCGATGTCGTGGCCGTCGATCGGGCCGACGTACTTCAGGCCGAGATCCTCGAACATGCCCTGCGGGGTGATGAAGTCCTTCAGCCCCTTCTTCGCGCCGTGCAGCGTGTCGTAGAGGGGGCGGCCGACGACCGGGGTGCGCTCCAGGAGGTCCTTGGTGCGGGCCAGGAAGCGCTCGTAGCCGTCGGTGGTGCGCAGGGTCGCGAGGTGGTTCGCGAGGCCGCCGATGGTCGGCGCGTAGGAGCGCTCGTTGTCGTTGACGACGATGACGAGCGGGCGGTCCTTGGCGTCGGCGATGTTGTTCAGCGCCTCCCAGGCCATGCCGCCGGTCAGCGCGCCGTCACCGATGACGGCGGCGACGTGGGCGTCCCGCTTGAGCAGCTGGTTGGCCTTGGCGATGCCGTCGGCCCAGCCGAGCACCGTGGAGGCGTGGCTGTTCTCGATGACGTCGTGCTCGGACTCGGCCTGCGAGGGGTAGCCCGACAGGCCGCCCTTCATCTTCAGCTTGGAGAAGTCCTGCCGGCCGGTGAGCAGCTTGTGCACGTAGGACTGGTGGCCGGTGTCCCACAGCACCTTGTCCTTGGGCGATTCGAAGACGCGGTGCAGGGCGATGGTCAGCTCCACCACGCCGAGGTTCGGACCGAGGTGGCCGCCGGTCTTGGAGACCGCCTCGACGAGGAAGGTCCGGATCTCCCCGGCCAGCTGGTCCAGCTCCTCCAGGGTGAGCCGGTCCAGATCGCGCGGTCCCGTGATGCGGGTCAGCAGCGGCACCCGTGCCTCCTTGCAGTAGAGCTGATCGAGCAATTGCCGGGCTTGTCGAGTCTAATGTTCCGCCCGCGGAAACGATGTCCGCCCCCATGACACAGCAGTGCCCGGCACCTGAAAGGCACCGGGCACCGGTCCCGCCCGAAGGGGCGCGGGGAACTGCGCGACCAGCCACGACGGACCGGCACGCGCAGTCACACCCGCACCTTCACGGCGATGACGCGTCAGGCCCGACCGGCGGTCTTCTGCGTCTTACGGGTGATGGAGTCGATGACCACCGTGGTCAGCAGCACAGCCGCCGTGATCATGTACTTCACCGGCTCCGCGATGGACTCCAGCTGCAGGCCGTACTGGATGGAGACGATCACCAGCACACCGAGCAGCGCGTTCCACGTGCGCCCGCGGCCGCCGAACAGCGACGTACCACCGATGACCGCCGCGGCGATGGCGTTCATCAGCAGGTCACCGGTGCCGGCGCTCTGGTTGGCCGAGGCGATCTTCGACGCCAGGAACAAGCCGCCGATCGCCGCGAACCCACCGGAGATCGCGAACACGGAGATCCGCACGGCGGTGACGTTGATACCCGCACGCCGGGAGGCCTCGACGCTGCCGCCGAGCGCGAACACCTTGCGGCCGTAGGTGGTACGGCGCAGCAGGAAGTCCGTGGCGATCAGGAACGCGAGGAAGATCACCGTGGCCAGCGGCAGGCCCTTGTACTGGTTGTACATGTACGCCGCGGCGAAGGAGATCACCGCGAGCAGCACCGTCCGCAGCACGGTGTCGCTCAGCGGCCGGGACGGGATGCCCGCGGCCTCGCGGCGCCGGTTGCCGAGGAAGGAGGAGAGGAAGAACACCACCACGACGACGGCGGCCAGCCCGTACGCGGCGGCCACGTCGGTGAAGAAGTACGTGGTCAGTTTGCCGATGAAGCCCTCGCTGTCGAGGTTGATCGTGCCGTTCTCGCCGAGGATCTTCAGCATGAAGCCGAGCCAGAACAGCAGACCGGCCAGGGTGACGGCGAAGGCGGGAGCGCCGAGGACGGCGAAGAAGAAGCCGTGCGCGGCGCCGATGGCGCAGCCGGCGACGATCGCGAGGAGCACGGCCGCCCATTCGGGCCAGCCCTGGTTGACGGCGAGGACGGCGGCGATGGCACTGGCCGCGCCGCTGACCGAGCCGACCGCGAGGTCGATCTCGCCGAGGAGCAGCACGAACACGATGCCGACGGAGATCATGCCCGTGCCGACCATCGTGACGGTGATGTCGCTGATGTTCTGCGAGGACAGGAACTCGGAGTTCAGGCTCTGGAAGACGATGCAGATGATGATCAGGCCGAGGATGACGGGCATGGAGCCCAGCTCGCCCGCCTTCACCTTGCGCTTGAACTCACCCAGGTAGCCCGCGAGACCCTGCTCGCGGACGAGGAGCCGGGGGTCGACGGCGACGTCGGCGCCGGCGGCCGCCTCGGGGTTCACGACCTGCTCGTCCTGCTCGGTCGCGGAGGTCTTGTCGATGCTCACTTGGAAACCTCCCCGGTCGCGCTGGTCGTGCGGGCCGCACGGCGGGTCACTGCGTTGTCGGTGGCGCCGGTGATGGCGGAGATGATCTCTTCCTGCGAGGTCGTCTTGACCTCGAAGACACCGTTGTTACGGCCGAGACGCAGGACCGCGACCTTGTCGGCGACGGCCTTGACGTCGGCCATGTTGTGGCTGATGAGGATGACGGCGTGCCCGCGCTCCCGCAGCCGCTCCACCAGGTCGAGCACCTGTGCGGTCTGCTCGACGCCGAGGGCGGCGGTGGGCTCGTCGAGGATGACCAGCTTGGGCTCGCCGAGCATGGAACGCGCGATGGCCACGGTCTGGCGCTGACCGCCGGAGAGCGAGGCGATCGGGATCCGGACGCTGGGTATGCGGATCGAGAGGGTGCGCAGCAGTTCCTGCGAGCGGCGCTCCATCTCGACCTCGTCGAGGACGCCCCACTTCCTCAGCTCACGGCCGAGGAAGAGGTTGCCGACGACATCGATGTTGTCGCAGAGCGCGAGGTCCTGGTAGACCGTCGCGATGCCCAGGGCCTGGGCGTCGTGCGGCCTGCTGATCGAGACCTTCCTGCCCTCCCATTCGATGGCGCCCTCATCGATCGGGTGCACGCCGGCGATCGTCTTGACCAGCGTGGACTTTCCGGCGCCGTTGTCGCCCACCAGGGCGACCACTTCACCGGCGTGGACCTCAAGCTCTACGTCGGTGAGCGCCTGAACGGCACCGAACCGCTTGGAGACCCCGCGCAACGCCAGCACGGGCGTAGCGGACACGTGAACCATCTCCTTCGCCGCCTGACCCGGCGGAAGGGTTGTGCAGAAGAGTTATGGGGGGTGTTCCGTCCGGCGCCCCGCCACTGAGCTTGCGGGGCTGTCCGATGCGCGGGGCGCCGGAGGAGCGGGGAAGCAGCGTGTGCTGCTTGTGGGGGCCGGTCCGTGTACGCCGGGGCCGCTCGGGGCGTTCCGGCGGGCACGGACGGCCGCGGTACTACTTCAGACCGATCTTGTCGCAGGCCGCCTTGTACTTGGCGGTGCAGATCTCGTCGACGGTGTAGATGCCGTCCTTGACGACGGTGTCCTTGATGTTGGCCTGGGTCAGCGAGGTGACCGGGACCAGGACGGACGGGATGTCCTTCTCGCTGGCGCTGTTGACCTTGTCCTTGGCGATGGAGTCGAGCGACTTGCCCTGGGCGAGCGCGACGGCCATCTCGGCGGCGGCGTCGGCCTCCGGCGCGTACGGCTTGTAGACGCTCATGTACTGGTCGCCGGTGACGATGCGCTGCACGCCCGCCAGCTCGGCGTCCTGACCGGTGACCGGGACCTTCACTCCGGCGGCGTTGAGGGCGGTGATGATACCGCCGGCCATGCCGTCGTTGGCGGAGTAGACGCCCGCGATGTTGTTCTTGCCGACCGCGGAGATCGCGGCTTCCATCTCGGAGTTGGCGTTGTCCGGCGACCACTCCTTGGTGTCGTACTCCTTGGCGATGGTCACCTTGGAGTCGAGGACGGAGTGCGCGCCCTTCTTGAACTGGGCGGCGTTCGGGTCGGTGACCGAGCCGTTGATCATGACGATCTTGGAGGCCTTGGTCGCCTTGTCGCCCAGCGCCTTGAGCAGGGCGTTGCCCTGGGTCTTGCCGACCTCCTCGTTGTCGAACGAGGTGTAGCCGCTGATCGGGCCCTCGGCGAGGCGGTCGTAGGCGACGACCTTGATGCCGGCGTCGGTGGCCTTCTTGACGGAGTTCTGGATGGCCTTGGCGTCGACCGCGTCCAGGATCAGCACGTCCACCTTGTTGGTGATCATGGTGTCGACCTGCTGGGCCTGGAGGTTGGCGTCCTGGCGGGCGTTGTTGTACTGGATGGTCGCCTTGCCGTTGGTCAGCTCCTTGATCTTCTTCTCGATCAGGGGCCGGTCGAACTTCTCGTAGCGAGCGGTCTTGTTCTCCGGCAGGAGCAGTCCGACCTTGATGTTGTCGCCCTTGCCGGCGGCGGAGCCGGAGGACTCGGTCTTGCTGCCGCCGGACTCCTTCGCGCTGCCACAGGCGGCGAGCGAAACAGCCATTGCACCAGCGGCCACGGCTACAGCGGCACGACGCATACGCGTGTTCACTTCGAAAAACCTCCCTGACGAGGCCGCGTCGTTGCGGCCGAGGTGGCTGGAAGTCAACTCGGCCACACGTACGACGTCAAGAAGTAAATCCTTAACGAGATGGCAACGGTGCCATCCGTTCTCTAAGTGAAGGCAGGCACTGCCGCAGCCGGCGTGCCGTCCAAAAGTGTCGAATCGCCCATCTCGCTGAGTGCGAGCGCGAGCGCTCCGAGCACCTCCGCACGGCCCCCAAGTGCCCCCGGGAGAACGGACAGTTGGCGCGCCGCGCTGGGGATCGCGTAGCGGCCGACGGACTCCCTGATCGGCCCGAGCACAAGCTCACCGGCCTCGGCGAGATCACCGCCCAGGACCACCCGGCTCGGGTTCAGCAAGTTGCAGAGATTGGCCACTCCACTGCCGATGTGGCGGCCGACGTCGGCGATCACCCGACGACAGCCCGGGTCTCCGTCCTTGGCCAGCCGTACGACGCCCTCCATGGTGAGGTCGGTGCCGTGGCTGGACTGGAGCAGCGGCAGCACATAGCGCGCGGCCGCGAAGGTCTCCAGGCAGCCGCGGTTCCCGCAGCGGCAGACCGGTCCGGATTCATCAAGAGTAATATGTCCGATTTCTCCCGCAGTGCCACCCGGGCCGCGGTAGATCTTGCCGTCGATCACCAGACCGGCGCCCACGCCGCTGGCGACCTTGATGTACGCCAGGTCCCGCACGCCCCGGCCGCTGCCCCAGACCAGCTCGCCGAGGGCGCCGAGGTTGGCGTCGTTGTCCACGTACACGGGCACGCCCAGGCGCTGGTTGAGCTCCTCGGCGGGCTTGGTGCCGGTCCACCCCGGCAGGATCGCGGTGGACCCCAGGGTGCCGGACTCGACGTCGATCGGACCCGGTACGCCGAGGCCCACGCCGGCGACTTTGGACCGGTCGACCCCCGTTGCTGCGATCAGGCGATTCACCAGCTCCTCGGCCCGGTCCAGGCCCTGTGCGGAGGAGGCGTCGACGTCCAGCGGCTCGGACTCCTCGGCGAGCACCTGATGGGCGAGGTTGCCCACGGCGACGCGCAGATGGGTGTGCCCGAAGTCCACGCCGACGACGATGCCCGCGTCGCCGCTGAGGCTGACGCTGCGGGCCCTGCGCCCGCCCGCCGAGGTGGGCGTGACCTCGACCGTTCCGCCGTCCTTGAGCTCCCGGACGATGTTGGAGACCGTTGCCGCGGACAGGCCCGTGGTCCTCGCGATCTCCGCCTGGGTGAGCGATCCCGCCAGCCGAACGGCGCGTACGACCCGCTCCAGGTTGGCTCGGTGCAGCGACGACTGCGACCCCGGAGTCTCCACGACGACCTCCTGCGCACGGGGCCGCTTCGGTGAGGCCCCGCTCTATGTCCAACTAGTGAACTCTAAGCTGAGCTGTTCGGGGTGACTCCCGTCAAGAGGTTGAACACTTTCCACCTCCGTGCACAGCCCCTCACGGGCAGTCCCCGGCGGCGGAACGGGGCGCGTCCACACGGTCGCACAGGGCTACGGAGAGCATGGGGGCAAGGGCGCCGTCCGGGCCGGTGATGTCGGCTCCGGAGTACCCCGAAACGCCCCGGAGCACCCCTCGCACGCGTACGCCGCCCCCTCAGGAGCGGCGTACGTCGTCCGGTGCGGCCCGCCGGCCGCCGCCGGGCTACTTCAGCGCCCCCGCGGTCAGCCCCTGGACCACCTGGCGCTGGAAGACGATGTACGCCGCCAGGACCGGCAGCATCGCCATCACCAGGCCCGCGAAGAGGCCCGACCAGTCACCCTTGTAGCCCTGGCTGACGGCCAGCTGGACCAGGCCCTGGGTGAGGACCCGCTTGTCGGGGTCCGTGTTGAGGACCGTCGGGAGCATGTACTGGTTCCACTGGCCCAGGAAGTTGAAGATGCCCACGCTGATCAGGCCCGGCTTGGCCATCGGAAGCATGATCTGGAAGAACGTCCGGCTGTGCGAGGCGCCGTCCACGAACGCCGCCTCCGCCACCGACGACGGCAGCGAGCGGAAGAACGCGGTCAGGAAGAACACCGTGAACGGCAGCGAGTACGCGATGTACACGAGGATCAGGCCGTGGATGGTGTTCAGCAGTCCCATGTTGTTCACGACGTAGAACAGCGGGACCAGCGCCAGCATGATCGGGAAGCTCATGCCGCCGACGAACAGGTAGTAGATGAAGCGGTTGCCGGGGAAGTCGAAGCGGGCGAGGACGTACGCCGCCATCGAGCCCAGCACCAGCGTGCCGATGAGCGAGCCGCCGACCACCAGGACGGTGTTCAGGAAGTAGTCGCTCATATGGGCGTCGGTCCAGGCCCGCGACCAGTTGTCGAAGTGCAGCGTGTCCGGCAGCGACCAGGGCGAGCCGAAGATGGAGCTGTCGTCCTTGAAGGACGTCATCACCGCCCACAGCAGCGGCATGACCACCATGATCGCCCAGACGACGAGGATGCCGTGCGAGAAGACGTTGAGGGCACCGCCCTCCTTCTTCGCCGCACGCGGCTTCGTCGCCGGTACGTCCACCTTGGTGACCGGCAGGCCCGACTCGGCCGGGATCGGGGCGGGGGACTCGGTCGTCTTCATCAGAACTCCAGCCGCTCGCGCCGGCCCAGCCGCATCACGAGGGCCGCGAAGGCCAGCGTGACGACGAGCAGGGCGACGCCGATCGTGGTGGCGTAGGCGGCCTGCCCGTCACGGAACGCCTTCTGGTACACGTAGAGGACCATGACGGTGGTCGAGTAGTCGGGGCCGCCCGGTCCGGTCGTCATGATCTGCACGACCGCGAACGACTCGGCGCCGAGCGCCAGGATGCCCATGTACACCCAGCCGGACTGCACGGTGTCCCACAGCAGGGGCAGCGTGATGCGGAAGAACGTGGTGAAGCGGTTCGCCCCGTCCAGCAGCGCGGCCTCGTACAGGTCCGCCGGGATCGACGCCATGCCCGCCGAGAACAGCACCACGAAGAAGCCGACCGTCGACCAGACGAGAACGGCCATCACGCACCACAGCGCCAGGCTCGGATCACCCAGCCACAGGGGCTGCACGCTGTCCAGCCCGATGCCCCGCAGGACCGAGTTGATGGCGCCGCTCTCCGGGTTGTACGCGAAGGCGAAGAGCAGGGCGACGATCGCGATGGAGAGCACCTGCGGGAAGAAGTACACGATCTTGTAGAACGACGACCCCCGGACGCCGGAAATGACCGGCCCGCCCCTTCTCCGCCGCCCGCCCACATTGATCATGAAGGCGAAGAACAGCGCCAGACTGAGTGTCACCAGCGGCAGCACCAGCGCGAACACCAGGCTGTGCTGCAACGACTTCCAGAAGATGTCGTCGTCGAGCATCCTCTTGTAATTGTCGAAGCCGACCATCTTGAATTCGGGGCTCAGGCCCGTCCAGTCCGTGAACGAGTAGTAGATGGACTGGATGAAGGGCCACACCACGAACAGGGCGTACAGCCCCAGGGGCACCGCGAGGAACCCCACGATGAACCGGTATTTACCGTGCTGCATTACTACCGACCCCGATCTCTGGGCGGGCTCTGCCGCCAGGTCCGCCCGGGCTGGTCAGGGCTCCGGGCGGACTCTGGTGACGGTTCGTCACTGGTGCTTGTAGTGCTTGATCGAGCTGTCCTTGGCGGCTTCGTCGGCGAAGCCCTGGATCTTCTTGATGGCCTCGGCCGGGGTGAGGCGGCCGGCCATCATCTCGCCGAGACCGGCCACGCCGATCTTCTCCTTCTGGAGCTGCACGTACCAGTCCTGCAGCCGCGGGTTCACCACGTTCTGTCCGGCCTTGTCCAGCGCCGCCACACCCGACTTCAGTCCGGGCGTGAGGGTGATGCCGTCGGTGCCGCCGTTGTACGCGGTCAGCGACTTCACCTTGGCGGTGAAGTTCTTCGAGGACGCCTCGCTGAGCATGATGCGCAGCTGCTCCATCCCGCCGGTGCCGTTCTTCGCCTTGGCGGGCACGATGAACGGCTCGCCGCCGGAGGCCCAGATGGTGCCGAAGGGCATCTTGTCGGAGGCGTCGAGGCCGGTCGGCGCGGACACGGCGAGGTTGAAGTCGGCGGGGATGACGTTGGCCGACTCGTTCTCCACCCAGGAGCCGTTCGGGATGAACAGCGCCTTGCCCTTGGCCCACGCGGTCTGCGACTGGATGTGGTCCAGGCCCGGCGTGCCCTGGAGGACGTAGCCCTTCTTGTACAGCTCGTAGTACGCCTCGAAGCAGGCCTTGACGGCCGGGTGCTTCCAGGCGTTCGGCTCGAGGTTGTCGATCGCGTCGAGGACCTCGCGGCCGCCGACCTTGCCGATCATCGGGTACAGGGAGAAGGGCAGGTAGTACGGGTACTTGCCGGCGTACGTCCAGCCGGCCATGCCCTTCTTCTTGGCCTTCTCGCACACCGCGAGCATCTGGTCCCAGGTCTCGGGGTACTTCTCGTCGAGCGAGTCCAGTGCCTTCTGCGAGTACCACACGCCGTACACGGTGTAGGCGTAGTAGAGGATCCAGACCTGCTGGCCGTCGAACTGGCCCATCTCCACGATGCCCGGGCGCAGGGTGTCGCGGACCTTCTTGTTGGGGTCGTCGTAGGAGGGGGCGTCCAGCAGCGGGGTGAGGTCGGCGAGCTGGTTCTTGCCGACCAGGACGCCCATGTCCATCTGCTCGGCGCCGGAGTTGTCGATGAGGTCCGGCGGGGTGCCCTGGTTGAAGCGGGGCTGCAGGGTGGACTGGATCTTCTGGGTGGCGGAGAACTTGACGTGCGCCTTGGGGAAGTTCTTGGCGTAGATCTTCGTGGCGTCCTCGGCGTACTCCTTGCCGAAACCGCCGTCGAAGAGGACGAACTCCATCTGGGCGGTGTCATTGACGCCCAGCGGGTTCTGGGCGGTCTTCTTGCCCGCCTTCGCCTTCTCGTTGTTGTCGCTGCCGCCGCCGCTGGCACACGCGGACAAGAAGCCCATCGCGGGCACGGACACCAGGCCCAGCGCGGCTGACCGCTTGATCAGAGCGCGGCGGCCGACACCACCGGTGCCGTTGTTTGCTGCGGAAGTGGATCCCATGCTCAAGTCCTCGCCTTCTCACAGGACTCAGGCGGTGAACCGGATCCTCCCCGGCACCGCGGTCGGGTCAAGCAGGGTGAAGCAGGTGGAACAGGAGTGGAACAGGGTGGAGCGAAGGGTGGTGCAAGGGTGGTGCAGGAGGTGGTGCAAGTGGTCGTACCGGAGGTGCTGCGAGGTCGTGCAGATCGTGTGAATCGCCGACAGGTATAGTCCACTTCCGGCCGCCGGAGCAAGATCGAATGCAAGGTTGGCCATGGGTCTTTTCCGAGTTGAGACCTCGCGGAAATATGAACCGCCTGTGGATCCCGTGCCGGAAAAAGTACCGACATAGCCCCCGAACGGCGCACTCAACACCCTTGACACCCCTGGCCACTTCACCCCCTACTGGTTCCTGCGCGATGAAGCTGACAACGTTGTCCACTGCGCAGGGAGGGTGTGCTCGTCGATGCAGCGCAGAACTCGGCACAGATACGGTCCGGCGGTCGTTCTCACGGCCGCCTTTGTCATGACGGCAGGTGCCCAGGGGGCGGCGGTGGCGCTGCCCCGGCAGGCTCCGGCGGCCGCGAAGTCCTTCGCCTCGTCCTTCGAGGCGGGCGACCCGGCCCCCGACTGGCTCAACACCGTCGACACCGCGCCCGACGGCGGCAAGCGCGCGTCCGGCGTGGACGGCGGCTACGCGAGCGGCATACCGGGCAACGTCACCGACCATGTCACGGACGTGCGGGCGAGCGGGGAGAACACGGGCGCGGGCGAGGTGAAGGAGAACCTCGTCGACGGCGAACCGAGCACCAAATGGCTCACCTTCGAGCCGACGGGCTGGGTCGAGTTCGACCTGGACAAACCGCAGAAAATCACAACATACGCGCTCACCTCGGCCAATGACGCCGCCGAACGCGACCCCAGGGACTGGACCCTGAAGGGCTCCACCGACGGCAAGGACTGGAAGACGCTCGACACCCGCGCCGGTGAATCCTTCGGCGAACGGTTCCAGACCAAGACCTACGGCCTGGCCGAGCCCGCCGAGTACGCGCACTTCCGGCTGGAGATCACGCGCAACAGCGGCGCGGACATCGTGCAACTGGCCGACGTGCAGTTCTCCACCGGCGCCGCGGACGGGCCGGTGCCGCAGGACATGCTCTCGCTCGTCGACCGCGGTCCGAGCGGGTCGCCGACGGCGAAGGCGGGCGCCGGATTCACCGGAAAGCGCGCCCTGCGTTACGCCGGACGGCACACGGCCGACGGCCGCGCGTACTCGTACAACAAGGTCTTCGACGTCGATGTGCGCGTCACCCGGGCCACGCGGCTGTCCTACCGCATCTTCCCGTCGATGGCCGACGGCGACCGCGACTACGACGCCACGAACGTCTCCGTCGACCTCGCCTTCACCGACGGCACCTATCTGAGCGGCCTCGGCGCCACGGACCAGCACGGGTTCGCGCTCACTCCGCAGGGCCAGGGCGCCGCCAAGGTGCTCTACGTCAACCAGTGGAACGACGTGGTCTCGGCGATCGGCCCGGTCGCGGCCGGCAAGACCGTCGACCGGATCCTGGTGGCGTACGACTCCCCCAAGGGCCCGGCACGCTTCCGCGGCTGGCTGGACGACATCGCCCTGCGGCCCGTCGCGCCGGAGCGCCCCAAGGCGCACCTCGCGGACTACGCGCTGACCACCCGCGGCACCAACTCCAGCGGCGGTTTCTCCCGCGGCAACGACTTCCCCGCGACCGCGATGCCGCACGGCTTCAACTTCTGGACGCCGGTCACCAACGCCGGTTCGCTGAGCTGGCTCTACGACTACGCCCGGATGAACGACGCGGACAACCTGCCGACGATCCAGGCGTTCAGCGCGAGCCACGAGCCGAGCCCGTGGATGGGCGACCGGCAGACCTTCCAGGTGATGCCCTCGGTCACACCGGGCACCCCGGACACCTCGCGCACCGGACGCGCCCTGCCCTTCCGGCACGAGAACGAGACCGCCCGGCCGTACTACTACGGGGTGCGGTTCGAGAACGGCCTGAAGACCGAGATGGCCCCCACCGATCACGCGGCCGCACTGCGGTTCACGTTCCCCGGTGACGACGCGAGCGTGCTGTTCGACAACGTCACCGAGCAGGCGGGCCTCACCCTCGACAAGGAGCACGGCGTCGTCACCGGGTACTCCGACGTCAAGTCCGGGCTGTCCACCGGCGCGACCCGGCTGTTCGTGTACGGCGTCTTCGACCGGCCGGTGACCGACGGGTCGTCGAGCGGTGTGCAGGGCTGGCTGCGCTTCAGGGCGGGGGACGACCGCACGGTCACCCTGCGCCTGGCGACGTCCCTGATCAGCCTGGACCAGGCCAAGGACAACCTGCGCCAGGAGATCCCGGACGGCATGTCCTTCGACGGGGTCAAGAACCGCGCCCGCAAGGCCTGGGACGACCTCCTCGGCCGGGTCGAGGTGGAGGGCGCGACCCCGGACCAGCTGACCACCCTGTACTCCAGCCTCTACCGGCTGTACCTGTACCCGAACTCCGGCTACGAGAAGGTCGGCGGCAAGGACCGGTACGCCTCGCCCTTCTCCCCCATGCCGGCCCAGGACACCCCGACGCACACCGGCGCGAAGATCGTCGACGGCAAGGTGTACGTCAACAACGGCTTCTGGGACACCTACCGCACCACCTGGCCGGCGTACTCCTTCCTGACGCCCACTCAGGCCGGGGAGCTGGTCGACGGGTTCGTGCAGCAGTACAAGGACGGCGGCTGGACCTCGCGCTGGTCCTCCCCCGGTTACGCCGACCTGATGACCGGCACCTCCTCGGACGTGGCGTTCGCCGACGCCTACGTCAAGGGCGTCGACTTCGACGCGAAGGCGGCGTACGACGCGGCCGTGAAGAACGCCACGGTCGTCCCGCCCGCCTCGGGCGTGGGCCGCAAGGGCATGGCGACCTCGCCGTTCCTCGGCTACACGAGCACCGACACGCACGAGGGCCTGTCCTGGGCGCTGGAGGGCTACCTCAACGACTACGGCATCGCCAGGATGGGCCAGAAGCTGTACGCGCAGACGGGCGAGAAGCGCTACCAGGAGGAGTCGGCGTACTTCCTCAACCGCGCCCGCGACTACGTGAACCTGTTCGACCCCAAGGCCGGCTTCTTCCAGGGCCGCGACGCCAAGGGGAACTGGCGAGTGCCGTCGGAGAAGTACGACCCGCGGGTGTGGGGCTACGACTACACCGAGACCAACGGCTGGGGCTACGCCTTCACCGCCCCGCAGGACAGCCGGGGCCTGGCCAACCTCTACGGCGGCCGAAGCGGCCTCGGCGACAAGCTCGACCAGTACTTCGCCACTCCGGAGACCGCCTCGCCCGAGGTCGTCGGCTCCTACGGCGGTGTCATCCACGAGATGACGGAGGCCCGCGACGTCCGCATGGGCATGTACGGGCACTCCAACCAGGTCGCCCACCACGTCATCTACATGTACGACGCGGCCGGGCAGCCGTGGAAGGCGCAGGAGAAGGTCCGCGAGGTGCTGTCCCGGCTGTACGTCGGCAGCGAGATCGGGCAGGGCTATCACGGCGACGAGGACAACGGCGAGCAGTCGGCCTGGTACCTGTTCTCCGCGCTCGGCTTCTACCCGCTGGTCATGGGCAGCGGCGAGTACGCCGTCGGCTCCCCGCTGTTCACCAAGGCGACCGTGCACCTGGAGAACGGCCGTGACCTGGTGGTGAAGGCCCCGAAGAACAGCGCCCGCAACGTCTATGTGCAGGGCCTGAAGGTGAACGGCCGGACCTGGACGTCCACCGCGCTGCCCCACTCCCTCCTCGCCCGCGGCGGGGTCCTGGAGTTCGACATGGGCGCCCGGCCCTCGGCGTGGGGCACCGGGAAGAACGCCGCCCCCGCGTCGATCACGACCGACGACGCGGCGCCCGCCCCGCGCGCGGACGTGCTGAAGGGCGACGGCGCCCTGTTCGACGACACGTCGGCGACCGAGGCCGCGGTGACGACGGCCGACCTGCCGGTCACCGGCCGGGCCGAGGCCGTCCAGTACACGCTGACCTCGCCGAAGGACCACACGAAGGCACCGTCCGGCTGGCGCCTGGAGGGCTCCGCCGACGGCACCACCTGGCAGACCCTCGACGAACGCTCCGGTGAGTCCTTCACCTGGGACCGGCAGACCCGGGCGTTCACGGTGGCCCACCCCGGCGCGTACGCGAAGTACCGCCTGGTGCTGACCGCAGCGGCGACGCTGTCGGAGGTCGAGCTGCTCGCGCGTCCCTGACGCGGTGCGGCCGGCACCGGCCCAGGGGTCCGGTGCCGGCCGTCCCACGGTCAGCCGTACAACTGCACGAGGGACACGAGCAGGAGGGCCGCCGCGCCCGACAGTGCCAGGACCCGGTGGCGGTTCCAGGCGGCGAGGGCGAGGACGGAGCACCACAGCCCGCCGGCGAGCACGACGGCGCCGGGACCGGCGAGCGTCTGTGCGGCGCCCAGCGGCATCGGAGCCAGCAGCACGGTCGGCGGGACGATCACCAGGCGTGGCCCGATGTCCAGGGCCTTGTACGCGGTGGCCAGCACGGCGACGGCCGCCAGCACGGTGAGCGGCACGAAGGCCAGGCCCCACCAGGTGATGCACACGCTCTCCACGTCCCCGCACCCCCGGCTGCTCCGCCGGTCGATCCAGGCCCGGAACTGCTCGGCCCCCAGGGCCAGGACCGCCCCGGTGACCGCCACGCCGACGAGGCGGGGCAGCACGGGGCGGATCCGTGTGCGCACGGTGTTCATGCCGCCAGCTTTCCCGAACGGCGGGCACGGGGCCTGAGTACGGATACTCACGCCCCCGCCTCATCCGACGGCGAGCGTGAACACGTGCAGGTCCGCGTTCTTCGGCAGCGTCACGGAGGCGATCCGCTTGCCGTCGGGCGCCGTGAACGGCTTCGTCGCGAAGACGTACGTGGCCACCGGGTCGCGGTCGGCGCCGGCGACGTTGCGGTACGCGGTGCGGGCGACGACCTCGTTGCCGTACTGGACGGTGCCGCCCCCGCCGCCGACGGTCCAGTCGGTGAAGGCCAGCTCGAGCGTGCCGGTGGTGCCGTCGGTGTACGTGACGGCGGCCGTCGCCCGCTGATTGCCGTTGACGGCGCTGCCGACGAAGGACAGCCGGGCGGCCGGGGAGGTCAGCCGCAGGGTCTGGCCGGCCCCGGAGGCGTTGTCGGGCCGGCCGTCCGGGGAGCCCGGCCAGGTGAACGACAGCCCGGCCACGGTGCCGTCGGCGCCCGGGGCGAGGCCCGCCGCGGCGAGGGCCTGGCGTGAGTAGCTCCAGCCGCCGCCGTCGTAGTCGGCCTCGGCGTGATCACCGGTGTCGTCGGAGATGCCGGTGGTGTCGTAGGCGGCGAGCAGGCTGCCGGGCGCGGCCACGGTCAGCGTCACCGGCTGCCGGTACGCCGTGCCGTCGGAGGTCACCGTGATCTGCGCGTCGTAGAAGCCCTGCGGGGTGTCCGGCCCCGCGGTGAGGGTGATCTCCCGCGCCTCCGAGGCGACCGTGCCCTCGGCCGGGGTGGCGGTGACACCGGCCGGGGTCTCGACGCGGAAGCGGACGTCGGGTCCGGCGCCGCCGTTCAGCGCCACGGCCCGCACGGTCGTCGTCGTGCTGCCGCCCGGCGGGATCGTCGCCGTGGTCGGCCCGACGCCGATCTGGTACGGCTGCTCGCCCGCCCGGAAGGACGGCGGCGCGTCGGCCGGGTCGCTCCCCCAGGCGGGGTCCGGCGTCGTGGACAGGGTGTAGTCGAGGTGCCCGCCCCGCTGGACGAAGGACGCGGGCAGCCAGGGCCGTTCGGTGGTACGGCCGTCGACGCGCAGGGAGTGGACGTAGGGGGCGTCGGCCGCGGCTCCCCGGGCGCGCACGGAGATGTCGTTGCCGTAGGGGCGGTGGATCTCGATGCGCTCGAACAGCGGTGAGTTGAGGACCAGTTCGGCGCGGGAGGGCACCTGCGGGTACATGCCGAGGGCGGAGAAGACGTACCAGGACGACATCGCGCCGAGGTCGTCGTTGCCGGGGATGCCGCCGGGCTCCGTCGACCACAGCTGCCGCATCGCGGCCCGTACGGTCTGCTGCGTCTTGTGGGGAGCGCCCGCGTAGGCGTACAGGTAGGGCACGTCGATCGACGGCTCGTTGTCCAGTTCGGACTTGTCGCCGCCGGCCCCGGTGAACGCCCAGGCGCCGTCGGCGGTGTGGAAGAAGGCGTCGAGGCGCTGCACGGCCTTGTCCCGGCCGCCCATCGCGGCGAACAGACCGGCGGCATCGTGCGGGACCATCCAGGTGTACTGGGCGGCCGTGCCCTCCACGAAGCCGGTGCCGGTGGCCGGGGTGAAGCCGGTGACCCAGCTGCCGTCGGCCTTGCGGTCGGCGATGTAGCCGTCGCTTCCGTGGGCCGCGATGTTGAAGTTGTTCTGCCACCACTGGGCGCGGCGCTGGAAGGCGTCAGCGGTGTCCTTCTCCCCCGCGGCCTTGGCGAGCTGGGAGAGCGCGAAGTCGGCGGTGGACATCTCCAGGGTCTCGGCCGCGCCGCCCCAGGCGTTGGACACCGACGGCATGTAGTGCAGCTTCAGATACTTGTCGAGGGAGGGGCGCTGGCCGACGGAGAGCACGGGCTTTCCGGCGGCGGACAGGTCCTGCTCGGTCGGGACCGTGGCGGCCCGGACGAGGGACTCCAGCGCGCCGTGGAGGTCGAAGCGCGTGCCGCCGAAGGCGTGGATGCCGGCGAGGGCGGGCGCCGAGGGGTCGCCGTTCATGACGTGGGTGCCGGCCGCGCCGTGCAGCCAGCGGTCCCAGACGCCGCCGTTCTGCCGGGCCAGCTCGTACAGGGACTGGGCGATGTCCGAGCCGATCCGCGGATCGAGCAGGGTGAGCAGCTGGACCTGGCCCCGGTAGACGTCCCAGCCCGAGAAGGTGCCGTACTGGGCGCGGTGGCCGGCGCCGACGGTGTGCACGCGGCCGTCCGGGCCCCGGTACCTGCGGTCGGTGTCGTCGATGACGTTGGGGTGCAGCAGGGCGTGGTAGAGCGCGGTGTAGAACGTGGTGCGTTCGGCGTCGGTGCCGCCGCTGACCCGGACGGCGCCGAGGCGGCCGCGCCAGGCGCGGTGGGCGGCGTCGCGGACGGCGTCGAAGGAGCGGCCGGGCGGATTCTCGGCGGCCAGGTTGGCCTCGGCGCCGGCGCGGCTGACGTAGGAGATGCCGACCTTGACGTTCACCTCGCCGGTGCCGGGCGCGAACTGCACATAGCCGCCGGACCCCTTGCCGGCGACGGGCCGGCCGCCGTGCGTGAAGCCGCCGGTGGAGCCGTCGGCGGTGCGGGAGCCGGGGTTCAGCCGGTCGTCCTGCCAGGTGCCGGTGGTCTGGAAGGGCCGGTCGAAGCGGGCGGTGAAGTACAGGGTGTAGTACGACCGCTGTCCCTCCGGGTCGAGGAAGCCGCAGAAGTTCCCGGAGGTCACGGACCCGGAGACGGTACGGGCGGCGGGGTCGATCTCGACGGTCGAACCGGTCGAGCCCACCTCGGAGTTGGCGGTGCGCACCAGCAGCGAGGCGGGCTTGCCGGTGGGGAAGGTGAAGCGGGCGGAGCCGGTGCGGGTGGTGGCGGTGAGGTCGGCGGTGACTCCGGAGTCCAGGCCGACCCGGTAGTGGCCGGGCTCGGCGCGTTCGTCCTCGTGACGGAAGCCGGCGGCGTAGACCGCGTCCTTGGTGTCGCTCGCCGGGGAGGAGGTGACCTCTCCGGCGTAGGGGAAGAGCGGGATGTCGCCGCTGCCGCCGGCGCAACCGGTGCCGGACATGTGGGTGAGGCTGAAGCCGCGGATACGGGTGGCGTCGTACTGGTAGCCGCCGGGTGCGGCGGTTCTGGTGGCGTCGCCGCGGGTGTTCTCGGGGCTGAAGGAGAACATGCCGAAGGGCACGACGGCGCCGGGGAAGACGTTGCCGCCGTTCCTGGTGCCGATCAGCGGATCGACGTACGCGGTGGGGTCCTCGACCAGGCGGGGGGCCTGGCCCGGGGGTGGCGCGGCGGGCGCCGCGAGGGCGGGGGTGGAGCCTGCGGCCGCGAGCACGGCGGCCAGCAGCAGGGACACGGGACGGAAGCGCATGACGCGGCCCCTCCTCATTGCGGACGGGTCGCGCACCACAGGTCGCACAAGCCGCACGGACAGTACCGTGAGCCAGCGGTACCACGGAAGAGGGCGTGGGGACGGGGAGGCGTGCGGTACCGGTCACCCGGCCGGACGAGCCGTCGAGGGGGTGGGCGTCAAGTGGGTTGACATCGTTGTCGGTTGAGGCGTTACAGTCATGTTCAGACCAAAACCGACAACGTTGTCGCGCCCCAGTGCCGCCCAAGCCCCCGCACACGCGGGAGGGCCGCACCCCCGTCGCCGGGGATGCGGCCCTCCCGTCCGCCGCCGTACCGCTTACTTGCGGATCAGGCTGCGCAGCACGTACTGCATGATGCCGCCGTTGCGGTAGTAGTCCGCCTCACCGGGGGTGTCGATGCGGACGACCGCGTCGAACTCGACACCGGTGTCGGTGGTGACCTTGACCGTGCGCGGCGTGGTGCCGTCGTTCAGCTCGGTGACGCCGGAGAAGGAGAAGGTCTCCTCGCCGGTCAGACCGAGGGAGTCCGCCGACTGGCCCTCCGGGAACTGCAGGGGCAGGACGCCCATGCCGATGAGGTTCGAGCGGTGGATGCGCTCGTAGCTCTCGGCGATGACGGCCTTGACGCCGAGGAGCGCGGTGCCCTTGGCCGCCCAGTCGCGGGACGAGCCGGAGCCGTACTCCTTGCCGGCCAGGACGACCAGCGGGACGCCGGCGGCCTGGTAGTTCTGCGAGGCGTCGTAGATGAAGGAGACCGGGCCGCCGTCCTGCGTGAAGTCACGCGTGTAGCCGCCCTCGGTGCCCGGCGCGATCTGGTTGCGCAGGCGGATGTTGGCGAACGTACCGCGGATCATGACCTCGTGGTTGCCTCGGCGCGAGCCGTAGCTGTTGAAGTCGCGGCGCTCGACGCCGTGCTCCGTGAGGTACTTGCCGGCCGGGGTGTCGGCCTTGATGGCACCGGCCGGGGAGATGTGGTCGGTGGTGACCGAGTCGCCCAGCTTGGCCAGGACGCGGGCGCCGGAGATGTCCTCGACCGGGGCCGGGTCCATCGTCATGCCCTCGAAGTACGGGGGCTTGCGGACGTAGGTGGACTCCGCGTCCCACTCGAAGGTGTTGCCCGTCGGGACCGGCAGCGACTGCCACTGGGCGTCGCCCGCGAAGACGTCCTGGTAGGACTTGTTGAACATGTCCTCGCCGATGGCGTTCGCCACGACGTCGTTGACCTCGGCCTCGGAGGGCCAGATGTCCTTCAGGAAGACCGGGTTGCCGTCCTGGTCGGTGCCCAGGGCCTCACGGGTGATGTCCACCTTCATGGAGCCCGCGATGGCGTAGGCGACGACCAGCGGCGGGGACGCCAGGTAGTTCATCTTGACGTCGGGGTTGATACGGCCCTCGAAGTTCCGGTTGCCGGAGAGGACCGAGGTGACGGCGAGGTCGTGGTCGTTGACCGCCTTGGAGACCTCCTCCGGCAGCGGGCCGGAGTTGCCGATGCAGGTGGTGCAGCCGTAACCGACCAGGTTGAAGCCGACCTTGTCGAGGTACGGCGTCAGGCCGGCCTTGTCGAAGTAGTCGGTGACGACCTTCGAGCCCGGGGCGAGGGTGGTCTTGACCCACGGCTTGCGGGTCAGGCCCTTCTCGACCGCCTTCTTCGCCACCAGGGCGGCGGCGACCATGACGTACGGGTTGGAGGTGTTGGTGCAGGAGGTGATGGCCGCGACCGTCACCGCACCGTGGTCCAGCTCGTAGGTGGTGCCGTCGGGGGCGGTCACCTGGACCGGGTTGGACGGTACGGCGCCGGTGCCCTGGCCGTGCTGCGGGGCGCCCGCACCGTTCTCGTCGCGGCCGTAGGCCGGGGCGTCGGAGGCCGGGAAGGACTCGTCGCTCGCCTCGTCGACCGGCGAGGCGGCGGCGGCCGGCTGGGCGGCGGGGGCCTCGACGTAGTTGAGGACGTCCTTGGCGAACTGCTGGGCGGCCTCGGCGAGGACGATGCGGTCCTGCGGGCGCTTCGGGCCGGCGATGGACGGGACGACCGTGGACAGGTCCAGCTCGAGCTTCTCGGAGAAGTCCGGCTCGGCCTTCGGGTCCAGCCAGAGGCCCTGCTCCTTGGCGTACGCCTCGACGAGCGCGACCTGCTGGTCGGAGCGGCCGGTCAGGCGCAGGTAGTTCAGGGTCTCGTCGTCGATCGGGAAGATCGCGGCGGTGGAGCCGAACTCCGGCGACATGTTGCCGATGGTGGCGCGGTTGGCCAGGGAGGTGGCGGCCACGCCCTCGCCGTAGAACTCGACGAACTTGCCGACGACGCCGTGCTTGCGCAGCATCTCGGTGATGGTGAGCACGAGGTCGGTGGCGGTGGTGCCGGTGGGCAGCTCACCGGTCAGCTTGAAGCCGACGACGCGCGGGATCAGCATGGAGACCGGCTGGCCGAGCATGGCGGCCTCGGCCTCGATGCCGCCGACGCCCCAGCCGAGGACGCCGAGGCCGTTGACCATGGTGGTGTGCGAGTCGGTGCCGACGAGGGTGTCGGGGTAGGCCTGCCCGTTGCGGACCATGACCGTGCGGGCCAGGTGCTCGATGTTCACCTGGTGGACGATGCCGGTGCCGGGCGGGACGACCTTGAACTCGTCGAAGGCGGTCTGGCCCCAGCGCAGGAACTGGTAGCGCTCCTTGTTGCGGCCGTACTCCAGCTCGACGTTCTGCTTGAAGGCGTCGTTGGTGCCGAACTTGTCGGCGATGACGGAGTGGTCGATGACCAGCTCGGCCGGGGCGAGCGGGTTGATCTTCGCCGGGTCGCCGCCCAGCTCCTTCACGGCCTCACGCATGGTCGCGAGGTCCACCACACACGGCACACCGGTGAAGTCCTGCATGATCACGCGGGCCGGCGTGAACTGGATCTCCTGCGACGGCTGGGCCTGGGAGTCCCAGTTGCCGAGCGCGCGGATGTGGTCGGCGGTGATGTTCGCGCCGTCCTCGGTGCGGAGGAGGTTTTCCAGCAGCACCTTCAGGCTGTAGGGAAGGCGCGCGGAGCCCTCGACCTTGTCCAGCCGGAAGATCTCGTACGACTCGTCGCCCACCTGCAGCGTGCTGCGGGCGTCGAAGCTGTTCGCCGACACGACAGTCTCCTTCATTGATGTGCGCGTACCACCGTCAATCGTGCCGCCACGCCGGCTGGGCCGTCCGGTAAGGTCCGACTAAGTTAGGGTCGCCTTACCGGAGTGGCGGCTACGGTGCGCCTCGGCAGATATCTCGATGTCGAGATAACAGTAGTACATGGGCGCTGGTTGGTCATGCCCGACCCGGTCCGACCCGGGCCGGGGCCGGGCACTGCGCGCCCTGCCGGCCCTTCCCCCTCCGCTCGTCGGTCCAGCCGCCCTCGCGCCTACCAGTCCAGCTCGGCGGTCATCTTGGCCGGGGCCAGGACCTGCACATGGCCGTGGTCGCCGTACAGGGACTTCCGCCAGCGAGCGAAGACCCGGGCCGTGCGGTCCAGCGGCTCCTGCTGCCCCACGTCGTAGTCGGCCCGGACCCTGGCCAGGGTGCGGGCGCCGCCCTGGGTCGTGCAGACGCTCGCGCTGTGCACATGGGCGGCGAGGGCGGCGTCCGCCTTCGGGGCGTCCGTCCTCAGGTAGGCGAGGAATTCGCGGGTCATGGAGTACCAGCGGTCCGAGAGGTCCCCGTCCTCCTCGGTGTCCACCGGGGGCGGCCCCTGGTCGTCGGAGGTGGTGTCGGGGAGGGTCTGGCCGCCCTGGTCGTCGGAGGTGGTGTCGGGGAGCGTCTGGCCGCCCTGATCGTCCGATGTGGTGTCCGGGAGCGTCTGGCCGCTCTCCTCGTCCGTGTTCTCGTCCGTGTTCTCCGGGACCTGCGGGTCGCAGGACGTGTCGGAGATGGACGGACGCGGCGACGCCGGCGCGGCGGCCGCCGCGGGGCCGCCCGCGCGCTCCGTGCCGCACGAGGTCAGCGCGCAGCAGCAGGCGAGCGCCGCGGCGACGGCGAGTCGCCGTATGTGGGTGTTCATCTGTGTCCCCCTTTCGGGGGATGAGAGGGCCGCTCACAGAGCGGGGTTCCATGCCGCACAGAGTGCCTCATCAGGACATCGACCGATTTGCCGGTATCTTTCGGTCGCCGGGGTACCCGTCGTCCCAGGCGTCATTGACGGGCCGTCACGGACTCACCCGAATGGACCCCCCGACGAGCGCCATCTCATATCTGAGATAACCTCAGCCTCATGGCAGACGACTACCTCGTACGCATCGGCAAGCTCATCCGCGACGCCCGGCAACACCGGGGCTGGACGCAGTCGCAGCTGGCCGAGGCGCTCGGAACCAGCCAGAGCGCCGTCAACCGCATCGAGCGCGGCAACCAGAACATCAGCCTTGAGATGATCGCTCGCATCGGTGAGGCGCTGGACAGCGAAATCGTCTCGCTCGGTTACGCCGGCCCGATGCACCTGCGGGTCGTCGGCGGCCGCCGGCTGTCGGGGGCCATCGACGTCAAGACGAGCAAGAACGCCTGTGTGGCCCTGCTGTGCGCGTCCCTGCTCAACAAGGGCCGCACGGTGCTGCGCCGGGTGGCGCGGATCGAGGAGGTGTACCGCCTGCTGGAGGTGCTCAACTCCATCGGTGTGCGCACCCGCTGGATCAACGACGGCGTGGACCTCGAGATCGCGCCGCCGGCCGAGCTGGACATGGGCGCCATCGACGCCGACGCCGCCGTACGCACCCGCTCCATCATCATGTTCTTCGGTCCGCTGCTGCACCGCATGGACCGCTTCAAGCTTCCCTACGCCGGCGGTTGCGACCTCGGCACCCGCACCATCGAACCGCACATGATCGCGCTGCGCCGGTTCGGTCTGGACATCGCGGCGACGGAGGGTCAGTACCACGCCCAGGTCGACCGTTCCGTGCGCCCGGACCGCCCGATCGTGCTGACCGAGCGCGGCGACACGGTGACCGAGAACGCGCTGCTCGCCGCCGCGCGCCACGACGGCGTGACCGTCATCCGCAACGCGTCCTCCAACTACATGGTCCAGGACCTGTGCTTCTTCCTGGAGGCGCTGGGCGTACGGGTCGAGGGCATCGGCACCACGACGCTCACCGTGCACGGCGTGCCGGACATCGACGTGGACGTCGACTACTCGCCCTCCGAGGACCCGGTCGAGGCGATGAGCCTGCTGGCCGCTGCCGTCGTCACCGAGTCCGAGCTGACGGTGCGCCGCGTCCCGATCGAGTTCCTGGAGATCGAGCTGGCGGTCCTGGAGGAGATGGGCCTCGACCACGACCGCACCCCCGAGTACTTCGCCGACAACGGCCGTACCCGCCTGGTGGACCTGACCGTGCGCCCCTCCAAGCTGGAGGCGCCGATCGACAAGATCCACCCGATGCCGTTCCCGGGCCTGAACATCGACAACGTGCCGTTCTTCGCGGCGATCGCGGCCACCGCGCAGGGCAAGACCCTCATCCACGACTGGGTCTACGACAACCGGGCCATCTATCTGACGGACCTCAACCGCCTCGGCGGCCGTCTGCAGTTGCTGGACCCGCACCGGGTCCTGGTCGAGGGCCCGACCCGCTGGCGCGCCGCCGAGATGATGTGCCCGCCGGCCCTGCGCCCGGCGGTGGTCGTCCTGCTGGCGATGATGGCGGCGGAGGGCACGTCGGTCCTGCGCAACGTGTACGTCATCAACCGCGGTTACGAGGACCTCGCCGAACGCCTGAACTCGATCGGCGCGCAGATCGAGATCTTCCGGGACATCTGAGGGCCGTCGAAGAGGGGCGCTCGCGAGGCGCCGCCGCTCCCCTGCCCGTCCCGCGTGAGCGCGGGGCCGGTGAGGGCTGCGGCGGCGCCTTCGTCGTGGGTGAGGGGATCGGGGGATGTGTGGGCCCGCCGGCCGGCGCCGGGAGATCGGGGATCTCTTCCGTCGGTGCCGCTCGAGGTGACGATTTCCCACACCGCCCGCCGCAGAGGAATGCGTCGGCGCCGATCACCACCTGATCCGGACCCCGCATCCGCGATCGGACAGGGATCCGCATATGCGATGGGCTTCGCTCATCGGGTCCCGCATGTGCGAGGCGCATCGGCGGGTACACGTCCGCACCGCCGCTCCCCGCGACGCCCCGGCGAGCCCCGGAGACCCGTCGTGAGCTGTGCGGATCCCGGTGCGCGGACCCTTGACCGTGGGGCCCGGCGCATCGTATTTTCGAACGAACCGACTTGAGAAACTGCTGGAAGGAGGCGAAGTCGGATGTCGATCATCTCCGACCTGCATCGCCTCGCCCAGCGGACCGTCTGGGTCCCGGGTCGCGTAGCACACGGCTGCTGAACAGCCCTCTTCTCCGGCGTGCCCGTTAGTGGCCCCGGTGCCTTCTGATGTCTTCACCCGCCTGCGGCACGTCTGCGCGTGCTGATTTGCGCTGCGGGTTCTTACGCTTCAGCTTCGCCGCCGAAAGAGAAAGCCCTGAAATGGCGACTAGCATCATCTGTACGACCGCGCTCCGAAATGAGGACGTGCCATGGTAGCGGCGCGGATCACGGTCAATGGGGAGACCACTCCGATTTCCCCGGCCGCACCCCACACGACGGTTCTTGATTTCCTCCGGGACCGTGGACTCACGGGCACCAAGGAAGGCTGTGCCGAGGGTGAGTGCGGTGCGTGTTCGGTCCTGGTGGCCCGTCCCGGCGTGAACAAGCCGACCGACTGGGTGGCGATCAACGCCTGCCTGGTGCCGGTCGCGGCCCTGGACGGTCAGGAGATCGTCACCTCCGAGGGCCTCGCCACCCCCGGCGAGCCGGGTACGGCGCCCACGCTGCACCCGGTGCAGGAGGAGATGGCGGTCCGCGGCGGCTCCCAGTGCGGTTACTGCACGCCGGGCTTCGTCTGCAGCATGGCCGCCGAGTACTACCGGCCCGACCGCTGCGCGCACGCGCACTCGGACGCCGACGCGGCCGAGGGCACCGACGCCGAGCACGGTCCGAACGGCTTCGACCTGCACTCGCTGAGCGGGAACCTGTGCCGCTGCACCGGTTACCGCCCGATCCGCGACGCCGCGTACGCGGTCGGCGCGCCCGCCGAGGACGACCCGCTGGCGCAGCGTCGCGAGCAGGCCCCGCCGGAGCCGGTCGCCACCGAGTACGCCCAGGACGACAGCACCTTCGTGCGGCCGGCCACCCTGGCCGACGCGGTGCGGGTGCTGAGCGAGCGCCCCGACGCGGTCGTGGTCGCCGGCAGCACCGACTGGGGCGTGGAGGTGAACATCCGCGCCCGCCGGGCCGGTTGTGTCGTCGCCGTCGACCGCCTGCCCGAGCTGCGGGAGCTGCGCGTCGAGTCCGACCACATCGAGATCGGTGCCGCGCAGACGCTCACCGAGATCGAGCGCCGCCTCGACGGCGCCGTCCCGCTGCTGGCCGAGCTGTTCCCGCAGTTCGCCTCCCGCCTCATCCGCAACAGCGCGACCCTCGGCGGCAACCTCGGTACCGGCTCCCCCATCGGTGACAGCCCGCCCGTGCTGCTCGCGCTGGAGGCGTCGCTGGTGCTCGCCGGCGCGGACGGTGAGCGGGTGGTCCCGCTGGCCGAGTACTTCACCGGCTACCGGCAGAGCGTGCGCCGGCCCGGCGAGCTGATCCGCGCGGTGCGCATCCCGCTGCCGCTGGCGCCCGTCACGGCCTTCCACAAGATCGCCAAGCGGCGTTTCGACGACATCTCCAGCGTGGCGGTCGCCTTCGCCCTCGACATCGAGGACGGGATCGTCCGCAAGGCACGCATCGGTCTGGGCGGCGTCGCCGCCACCCCGATCCGTGCCCTCGCCACCGAGGCGGCCCTGGAGGGCAAGCCGTGGGTGACGGAGACCGTCGAGGCCGCGGCGAAGGTGCTGCGGGGTGAGGGCACGCCGATGGACGACCATCGCGCCAGCTCCCTCTACCGTTCCGCGATGCTCGGCCAGAGCCTGCTGAAGCTGTACGCACAGACCCCCGAGGCGGTGTCGTCATGAGCCATCTGTCCGAGCGCCCCGAAAAGCCCGTCGTCGGTGTTTCGATGCCGCACGAGAGCGCGAACCTGCACGTCACCGGCACCGCGCTCTACACGGACGACCTGGTCCACCGCACCAAGGACGTGCTGCACGCCTACCCGGTGCAGGTGATGAAGGCCCACGGCCAGATCATCGCCCTCAACACCGAGCCGGCTCTCGCCGTGCCCGGTGTGGTGCGGGTGCTGACCAAGGCCGACGTGCCCGGCGTCAACGACGCCGGCATGAAGCACGACGAGCCGCTGTTCCCCGACGAGGTCATGTTCCACGGCCACGCCGTCGCCTGGGTGCTCGGCGAGACCCTGGAGGCGGCCCGGCTCGGTGCCGCGGCCGTCGAGGTGGAGCTCGAAGAGCTGCCCGCCCTGGTCACGCTGCAGGACGCCATGGCGGCCGGCAGCTACCACGGCGCCCAGCCCGTGATGGAGGCCGGCGACATCGACGCCGGGTTCGCCGACTCGGCACACGTGTTCACCGGCGAGTTCCAGTTCTCCGGCCAGGAGCACTTCTACCTGGAGACGCACGCGGCGCTCGCCCAGGTCGACGAGAACGGCCAGATCTTCATCCAGAGCAGCACCCAGCACCCGTCGGAGACCCAGGAGATCGTCTCCCACGTGCTCGGTGTGCCCGCCCACGAGGTCACCGTGCAGTGCCTGCGGATGGGCGGCGGCTTCGGCGGCAAGGAGATGCAGCCGCACGGGTTCGCGGCCATCGCCGCGCTCGGCGCCAAGCTGACCGGCCGCCCGGTCCGCTTCCGGCTCAACCGGACGCAGGACCTCACCATGTCCGGCAAGCGGCACGGCTTCCACGCCTCGTGGAAGATCGGCTTCGACGCGGACGGCCGTATCCAGGCGCTGGACGCCACCCTGGTCGCCGACGGCGGCTGGAGCCTGGACCTGTCCGAGCCGGTGCTGGCCCGCGCGCTGTGCCACATCGACAACACGTACTGGATCCCCAACGCACGGGTCGCCGGCCGCATCGCCAAGACCAACACGGTCTCCAACACCGCCTTCCGCGGCTTCGGCGGACCGCAGGGCATGCTGGTGATCGAGGACATCCTGGGCCGCTGTGCGCCGCTGCTCGGCCTGGACCCCCTGGAGCTGCGGGAGCGCAACTTCTACCAGCCGGGCCAGGGCCACACCACGCCGTACGGCCAGCCGGTCACCCAGCCCGAGCGGATCTCCACCGTCTGGCAGCAGGTGCTGGACGAGGCCGGTGTCGCCGACCGCAAGCGGGAGATCGCCGCCTTCAACGCCGCGCACCCGAACACCAAGCGGGCGCTGGCGATCACCGGCATCAAGTTCGGTATCTCGTTCAACCTCACCGCCTTCAACCAGGGCGGCGCGCTGGTGCTGATCTACAAGGACGGCTCGGTCCTGATCAACCACGGCGGCACCGAGATGGGCCAGGGCCTGCACACCAAGATGCTCCAGGTGGCCGCGACCACGCTGGGCATCCCGCTGCACAAGGTGCGCCTCGCCCCGACCCGTACCGACAAGGTCCCCAACACCTCGGCCACCGCCGCCAGCTCCGGCGCGGACCTCAACGGCGGAGCGATCAAGAACGCCTGTGAGCAGCTGCGCGAGCGTCTGCTTCAGGTGGCCGCCTCCCAGCTCGGTGCGAACGCCTCGGACGTGCGCATCGTCGAGGGCGTCGCCCGCGCGCTCGGCAGCGACAAGGAGCTGGCCTGGGACGACCTGGTGCACACCGCGTACTTCCAGCGCGTTCAGCTGTCGGCGGCCGGTTACTACCGGACCGAGGGGCTGCACTGGGACGCGAAGTCGTTCCGCGGCTCGCCGTTCAAGTACTTCGCGCACGGCGCCGCCGCGACCGAGGTGGAGGTCGACGGTTTCACCGGCGCCTACCGCATCCGCCGCGTGGACATCGTGCACGACGTCGGCGACAGCCTCTCCCCGATGATCGACATCGGTCAGGTCGAGGGCGGCTTCGTCCAGGGCGCCGGGTGGCTGACGCTCGAGGACCTGCGCTGGGACACCAGCGACGGTCCGAACCGCGGCCGGCTGCTGACCCAGGCGGCGAGCACGTACAAGCTGCCGAGCTTCTCGGAGATGCCCGAGGAGTTCAACGTCACGCTGCTGGAGAACGCCACCGAGGAAGGCGCGGTGTTCGGTTCCAAGGCGGTCGGCGAGCCTCCGCTGATGCTGGCGTTCTCGGTGCGCGAGGCGCTGCGGCAGGCCGCGGCGGCGTTCGGCCCGGCCGGCGTCAGTGTGGACCTCGCGTCCCCCGCGACGCCGGAGGCCGTGTACTGGGCGATCGAGAACGCCCGCAAGGGCGACGCACAGCTGAGCGGCGTCGCCAAGCTCGACGGCGAGGCCCGCGACAGCCGCACGGTCCTCGCCGGTGTCAACGCTCTGAGCAATGCCTGACATGACCTGGGTGGCCGCGGTCGCGCGGTTGCGAGCCCACCGGGAACCCGGTGTGCTCGTGACCGTCGCGACCGTGCGCGGTCACGCACCACGCAAGGCCGGCGCCAAACTCGTCGTGGGACCGTCCGAGACGTGGGGCTCCATTGGCGGCGGCAACATCGAGGCCGTCGCGATCGACCGGGCCCGCGAGCTGATCGGCACGCCCGACGCGGAGCCGGAGCTGATGGATTTCGCCCTCAACGACAAGGTCACCAACCGGCACGGCGTGCAGTGCTGCGGCGGAGCCGTCTCCGTCCTGCTCGAACCGCTCCCGGTGGTGCCGGCGGTGGCGATCTTCGGCATCGGCCATGTGGGGCTGGAGCTGGCCCGCATCCTGGCCCGCCACAACCTGGATCTGCATCTGACCGACACCCGCGCCGACATGCTCACCGACGAACGGCTCGGCGTGCTGCTCTCGGACGCGGTGGCGCAGGTTCATGTGCACCACATCCCGCTGCTCCCGGAGGAAGTGCTCGGGGAGCTGGCACCGGGCACCCACGTCCTGATCATGACGCACGACCACGCCGAGGACGCCGCACTGGCCGACGCGGCGCTGCGCACGGAGGGTCTCGGGTCGATCGGGCTGATCGGCTCGTCCGCCAAATGGGCGCGGTTCCGGCACCGCCTGTCCACCGAGGGCGGTCACGACGACGCCACCATCGAGCGGATCAAGACGCCGATCGGACTGACCGAGATCACGGGCAAGGAGCCCGCCACGATCGCGGTGAGCGTCGCGGCGGACCTCTTGCTGACGTTCGAGAAGGACGGCCACTGAGCGCGGTCCCGCCTGCCCCTCCGAGGAGCCACTCCGTGGCTCCTTTCGGCTTTTACCGCACATGACCTCAGGTGGAACAACAGCCACACGGACGGTGGGTTCCAGGTGGACGGCACTTGTAGAAGTCTACGAAGACCCTGCCTCAGCCTGCGGTGTCTTCGTGCCTTCCACCCCTAGCTGACACCCCTTGATTGGCGGTGTACTCCTGACACGAGTTGCAACGCGTCGTAGATCCGATCGGCACCCGCAATGCGATGGTCATTTCGGACTGCCCCATCTGTTCCCACCGCATCCGAAAAGGAGTGGCCGTGACCGCGCACATTCAGGAAACGAGCATCCAGGACCTCAAGCGCGCCTGGATGGAAGAGGCGATCAGCCTGGCCACCAACAGCGTCGCGAACGGCGGCGGCCCGTTCGGCGCGCTGGTCGCCAAGGACGGCGAGATCGTCGCCCTCGGGAACAACCAGGTCACCGCGTCTCTTGATCCGACGGCTCACGCCGAGGTCAGCGCGATGCGGGCCGCCTGCAAGGAGCTGGGCAACTTCTCGCTGGCCGGCTGCATCCTGGTCACCTCGTGCGAGCCGTGTCCGATGTGCCTGTCCTCCGCCCTGTGGGCGCGCGTCGACGCCATCGTCTACTCCGCCGACCGCCACGACGCCGCGGTGGCCGGTTTCGACGACCGCAAGTTCTACGACCTGTTCGAGAAGCAGCCGCAGTCGAAGTGGCCGACCCGGGTCGAGCAGCTGGACCTGCCGAACCGCACGGCGCCGTTCGACGCGTGGCTGGCCAAGGCCGACCGCATCGACTACTGAGCCCGTCGGCGCCCCTGAACGCACAGACGACCGATGCCCCGGCGGGACTCGCGCCGGGGCATCGGCGTGCCCGGGCGCTCCGCCGGGGCGGCGGGCGCGGGTCAGACCTGCGTCAGCGTGATGTCCTGCTGGCGAGCCGCGTGGAAGTGGGGCAGCGGGAGACCGCCCTGGGGACGCAGCTCCAGCACGGTGGTCTCGACATGGGCCGCGCCGGGGCCCAGGGCGTCGGTGGCGACCTTGCCGGTGTTCTGCCAGGTGTGCTCGGCCCCGTCGCAGACGGCACGGGTGCCGCCGATGCCGTACCGCCGGGTGGAGGCGTACGGGCCGTTGGCCGGCGCGTTCTGGGAGACGGCGGCGCTGATGAAGACCGGGCCGGAGCTGCCGAGGCAGCTGTAGGTCCCGGACAGGGTGACGGTGCCGTCGGCGGTGATACGGCCGACCGGGTCGACGGTGATCGTCTCGGACGGGTCGGCCGAGGCGGCGGGAGCAGCGGTCAGCAGGGCCAGCGCGGCGGCCGCCGTACCGAGGACGGTGCGCAGCGAGGTGCGGCGCAGTGGGGACAGGGTCATCGGAAACCTCCTGAGGTGGGGGTTTCCACTGGTACCGGCCCGGCGTGCCCGCGCGCGTGATCGTCACCCCTTCGGTGGCGCGTCCCGCGGCTTTGCGGGTGGTGTCCCTCGGCCGCCCGCGCGTCTTCGTCCCACCCCGGCCGTCCCGGGACGGTCCCCGCCGTGTCGTAGGGCTGTCACGTCTCCCGGCCGACCCTGGGCAGGCACCGCCCGGCGGGCGCATGGTCGAGCCATACGGACGGTCACCCGACCGGCCTCATCACGTGGAGGTGCGCCATGTCTTCCCACCGCTCCTCGTGCCCCGCGGCCGACAGCCGCCCCGCGCACGTCGTGGCCGCCCACCCCGAGCAGGGCTGGAGCCTGCTGTGCGACGGCACGATCGCCTTCGACGACACGGGCGAGCTCCGCCCCGACGGCCACGCGGTCGCCCCGCACCGGACGACACCGGACCACCTCACGATGGCCGCCTGACACCACGCGAGGCACCCCAACCGGGCACGGCGACAGGCGACGTCCCGCAGCCGCGTACGGCGGCAAGGGGCCGGGGTGGGGGGTGTCCGCCCGCAGCGTCCGGCACCGGGCAAGGGCGCCGTACCGAGTGACGGCCGGCCGGACCGAGGACGGAGACCCCCCACCCCGGCCCCGCCCTGGAAACCGGCCGCAGGCGCGACACCAGCCCACCACGCACCGCGAGGGGCCGCCGCAGGCACAAAAGGGGCGCGGGGAACGGCGCGACCAGCCACAACGCACCCGCACCCGAAACACGACCGCAGTTCTCAGGGGCGCGGGGAACGGCGCGACCAGCCACAACGCACCCGCACCCGAAACACGACCAGGCACCCCAGCTCCCAGGGGCGCGGGGAACTGCGCGACCGGCCACAACGCACCCGCACCCGCACCCGACAAAGCACCCGGCGCCGCAGGCAACCCGCTCAGGTCAGCACAGCGAACCCGTCCAGTTCGACCAGTGCCTCCTCGTCCCACAGCCGCACCACCTGCACGACCGCCATCGCCGGGTAGTCGCGCCCCGCCGACTCCCGCCAGATGCGCCCCAGCTCCCCCGCGTGGGCGCGGTACGCGGCGACGTCCGTGGCGTAGACGGTGACGCGGGCGAGGTCGGCCGGGGTGCCGCCCGCCGCGTGCAGCGCGGTCAGCAGATTGGCCAGTGCCCGTGCGAACTGCTCCGGCAGGGTGGCGCCGGTGATCTTGCCGTCGGCGTCCAGGGCGGTCTGCCCGGCGAGGAAGACCACGCGGGAGCCCGTGGCGACGACGGCGTGGGAGAAGCCGGCGGGCGGGGACATCCCGGGCGGGTTGATGCGCTCGGCGGTCACTCGGCGGCCTCCTGTCGGGCGTACAACTCCTTGGCGATGATGCCCCGTTGGACCTCGCTCGCGCCCTCGTAGACGCGCGGGGCGCGCACCTCGCGGTAGAGGTGCTCCAGCAGGTGCCCGCGCTGCAACGCGCGGGCGCCGTGCAGCTGGACGGCCGTGTCGACGACGAACTGCGCGGTCTCGGTGGCCAGCAGTTTCGCCATCGCCGCGCGCTTCGGCACGTCGGGCGCCTTCTCGTCGTACGCCGACGCCGCCGCGTACACCAGCAGGCGGGCGGCCTCGGTGCGCAGGGCCATCTCGGCGACCTGGTGGGAGACGGCCTGCAGGTCGCTCAGGGTGCCGCCGAAGGCGGTGCGGCGGGCGGTGTGGGCGAGCGTGGCGTCGAGGGCGGCCTGGGCCATGCCGACGGCGAAGGCGCCGACGCTGGGGCGGAACAGGTTGAGGGTGCCCATGGCGACGGCGAAGCCGCGGTCGACCTCGCCGAGGACGTCGTCCCCGGTGACGGGCACGGCGTCGAAGCGCAGGGCTCCGATGGGGTGCGGGGAGAGCATCTCCAGGGCGCTGCCGCTCAGCCCCGGGCGATCGGCCGGCACGAGGAAGGCGGTGACGCCACGGGCGCCGGCGCCGGGGGTCGTGCGGGCGAAGACGGTGTAGAAGTCGGCCTCGGGGGCGTTGGAGATCCAGCACTTCTCCCCGGTGAGCCGCCAGCGCCCCGAACCGTCGGCCTCGGCGACCGCCGTCTCGTCGTCACCGCCGGCCCCGCCGCCCTCCCCTTGCGCCGCCGAACGCAGCGCCGACCCTTCCGCCTCCGAACGCAGCCCCTCCCCTTGCGCCGCCGAACGCAGCGCCGACCCTTCCGCCGCCGAGCGCAGCGCCTCCCCTTCCGCAGCCAAGCGCAGCGCCCCCGCGTCGGAGCCCGCTCCCGGCTCGCTCAGGGCGAAGGCCGCGATCGCGGTGCCGTCGGTGACCGCCGGGAGCCAGCGGGTGCGCTGGGCCTCGGTGCCGTAGGCGTGCACGGGGTGGGCGCCCAGGCCCTGGAGGGCGAGTGCGGTCTCCGCCTCGGTGCAGGCGTACGCCAGGGACTCCCGCATCAGGCACAGCTCGAGCGCGCCGGAGGCGAACACGCGGCGCAGCAGGCCGAGCCGGCCCAGTTCGGCGACGAGGGCCCGGTTGACGTGGCCGGGTTCGCCCTTCTCGGCGAGCGAGCCCAGCCGCCGCGCGGCCAGGGTGCGCAGCTCGGCACACCAGGCGGTCTGTTCCGGTTCGAGCGAGAATGCGGGCATTGCCGGTCCTCTCTCCCGCGGAGTCGGCCCCGGGCTCGACCAAGGGCTCGACCACGGGCTCGCACCGACGATATCGCGTACCGTTGACTGTCGTCACCAAGGCGATACGCTCCCGATAGCGAGCCCGGTAAGCGAGCCCACCATCACGGCCGACTCGGCAAGGGGGCGACCCGCCATGAACACCTCGGCGCACCTCGACACCTTCGCGCGCGACCACCTCCCGCCGCCCGAGCAGTGGCCCGAGCTCCGCTTCGCCCTGCCGGAGCTGCACTACCCCGAACGGCTGAACTGCGCGGACGCCCTGCTCACCGGCCCCCCGGACGGCCGCCCCGCCTTCCGCACGCCCACCGGGGACCTCTGGACCTACGGCGACCTGCGCGCCCGCGTCGACCGGCTCGCGCACCTGCTCACCCGCGATCTCGGTGTCGTCCCCGGCAACCGGGTCCTGCTGCGCGGCCCCACCACCCCCTGGCTCGCCGCGTGCTGGCTCGCGGTGCTGAAGGCGGGCGCCGTCGCCGTCACCGTGCTGGCCCAGCAGCGCCCGCACGAGCTGGCCACGATCGGCGAGATCGCCCAGGTCCGGCACGCCCTGTGCGACATCCGCTCGGTCGACGACCTGGCCAAGGCCGAGATACCCGGTCTCGTCCTCGCCACCTACGGCGGAGACGCCCCCGACGACCTGCTCAACCGCCCCGCGCCCGAGGAGCCGTACCAGGCCGTGGACACCGCGGCCGACGACGTGGCGCTGATCGCCTTCACCTCCGGCACCACGGGCCGCCCGAAGGGGTGCATGCACGTCCACCGGGACGTGCTCGCCATCGCCGACACCTTCTCCCGGCACGTGCTGAAACCCACCGCCGACGACGTGTTCGCCGGCTCTCCCCCGCTCGGCTTCACCTTCGGCCTGGGCGGACTGGTGGTCTTCCCGCTGCGCGCGGGCGCCGGCGCGCTGCTGCTCGAACAGGCGCACCCGAAGCAGCTGCTGCCCGCGATCGCCGAGCACCGCGTCTCGGTCCTGTTCACCGCGCCGACCGCGTACCGCGCGATGCTCGCCGAACTCGACGGCCACGACGTCTCGTCGCTGCGCCGCTGCGTGTCGGCCGGCGAGAACCTGCCGGCCGCGACCTGGCACGCCTGGCACGAGAGGACCGGCCTGCGCATCATCAACGGCATCGGCGCCACCGAGCTGCTGCACATCTTCATCTCCGCCGCCGACGACGACGCCCGGCCGGGCACGACGGGCGTTCCGGTGCCCGGCTGGCAGGCTCGGGTGCAGGACGCCGAGGGCCGCGAACTGCCCGCCGGGGAACCGGGACTGCTCGCCGTGCGCGGCCCGATCGGCTGCCGCTACCTCGCCGATCCGCGCCAGCGCGAGTACGTCCGCGGCGGCTGGAACATCACCGGGGACACCTATGTCCGCGACGAGGACGGCTACTTCCGCTATGTCGCCCGCGCCGACGACATGATCATCTCGGCCGGGTACAACATCGCCGGACCGGAGGTCGAGGACGCCCTGCTGCGCCACCCCGACGTCGTCGAGGCGGCGGTCGTGGGCCGGCCCGACGAGGACCGCGGGCAGGTCGTCGTCGCCCACGTCGTCCTCGCGGAGGGCGCGGCACAGGACACCGAGGCGCTGCGCGCGCACGTCAAGTCCGAGCTGGCACCGTACAAATGCCCGCGGGAGATCGTCTTCCTGGACGCGCTGCCGCGCACGGCGACCGGCAAGCTCCAGCGGTTCCGGCTGCGCACCGACGGCTGACCGGCATCCGCACGTGACCGGCACCGACACCGAAGACCTAAAATGATCAACGTGTCCGACCAGCACGCTCCCCGGTCCCTGATCGTCACGCTCTACGGCGCCTACGGCCGCTTCGTCCCGGGCCCGCTGCCCGTGGCCGAACTGATCCGGCTGCTGGCCGCGGTCGGCGTCGACGCGCCCTCGGTGCGCTCCTCGGTGTCCCGGCTCAAACGGCGCGGGCTGCTGCTGCCCGCCCGCACGGAGCGCGGCGCGGCAGGCTACGCGCTCTCCCCCGAGGCGCGGCAGCTGCTGGAGGACGGCGACCGCCGTATCTACGCCACCGCTCCGCCCGAGGACGAGGGCTGGGTGCTGGCGGTGTTCTCGGTACCGGAGTCCGAGCGGCAGAAGCGGCACGTGCTGCGCTCACGGCTGGCCGGTCTCGGCTTCGGCACGGCGGCGCCCGGGGTGTGGATCGCCCCGGCCCGGCTGTACGAGGAGACCCGGCACACCCTTCAGCGACTGCACCTCGACGGCTACGTCGACTTCTTCCGCGGCGAGCACCTCGGCTACGCGCCGACGGCCGAGGCGGTGGCCCGCTGGTGGGACCTCGCGGCGATCGCCAAGGAGCACGAGGCGTTCCTGGACCGTCACGAACGGGTGCTGCACGCCTGGCAGCAGCGCACCGGCACCCCGCCCGAGGAGGCCTACCGCGACTACCTCCTCGCCCTCGACACCTGGCGCCACCTGCCGTACGCCGACCCCGGCCTGCCCGCGCGGCTGCTGCCCGCCGACTGGCCGGGGGTGCGCTCGGCGGCGGTGTTCCGCGCCCTGCACGAGCGCCTGCGCGACGCGGGCGGCGCGTTCGCGGGCGTGACCCCCGGCCCGCCGGCGGCCTGACACACAGGCCATCACGCCCCTCGGAAGAGGCAGTGCGGGCCGGTTCAGCGGCCGCCGCTCAGCGCGAGCCGGGGCTTCGGCGCGTCGGTACGGCCCGTCTGGGGGCGGCGGCTGCCCGCGCGGTACGGGGCGGGCCAGACGGCGCCCGGGCCGGTGTAGCCCTGCTCGGCGGCCGCGTGCAGGGTCCAGTGCGGGTCGTACAGGTGCGGGCGGGCCAGCGCGCACAGGTCGGTGCGCCCGGCGAGGATGAGGGAGTTGACGTCGTCCCAGGAGGAGATCGCACCGACCGCGATCACCGGGACGCCGACCTCCTGCCGGATCCGGTCCGCGTACGGCGTCTGGTAGGAGCGGCCGAACCGGGGCCGTTCCTCGGCGACGACCTGCCCGGTGGACACGTCGATCGCGTCGGCGCCGTGCGCGGCGAAGGCGCGGGCGATCTCCACGGCGTCCTCGGCGGTGGTGCCGCCGTCGGCCCAGTCGGTGGCGGAGATCCGTACAGTCAGGGGACGTTCGGCCGGCCAGGTCTCGCGGACGGCGTCGAAGACCTCCAGCGGGAACCGCAGCCGCTTGCCGAGGCTGCCTCCGTAGGCGTCCGTGCGGCGGTTGGTCAGCGGGGACAGGAAGCCGGAGAGCAGGTAGCCGTGCGCGCAGTGCAGTTCGAGCAGGTCGAAACCGGCCCGTGCGGCCCGTACGGCGGCGCCGGTGAACTGCTGCCGGATGTCGGTCAGCTGGGCCCGTGACAGCTCGCGCGGCACCTGACCGCCCGGCCTGTACGGCAGCGGTGAGGGGGCCAGGACCGGCCAGTTGCCGTCGGGCAGCGGCTCGTCCATGCCCTCCCACATGAGCTTCGTCGAACCCTTGCGGCCGCTGTGGCCGAGCTGCACACCGATCGCCGTACCGGGCGACTGCGCGTGCACGAAGGACACGATCCGTTTCCAGGCCGCCCCCTGCCGGCCGTCGTACAGGCCGGCGCAGCCGGGGGTGATCCGGCCCTCGGGACTGACGCACACCATCTCGGTCATCACCAGACCCGCGCCACCGAGCGCGCGGGCGCCGAGGTGGACGAGGTGGAAGTCGCCGGGGACACCGTCGACGGCCGAGTACATGTCCATCGGGGAGACGACGACCCGGTTGCGCAGGGTCAGACCGCGCAGCCGGAACGGAGTGAACATCGGGGGCGTGCCGGGCGGGCAGCCGAACTCCCGCTCCACGGACGCGGTGAAGCGGGCGTCGCGCAGGCGCAGGTTGTCGTGGGTGACGCGGCGCGAGCGGGTCAGCAGGTTGAACGCGAACTGCCGGGGCGGCTGGCCGAGGTACAGCGCGAGGTTCTCGAACCACTCCAGGCTGGCCCGGGCGGCGCGCTGGGTGGAGGCGACGACGGGTTTGCGCTCCTCCTCGTAGGCGGTCAACGCCTCTGCCAGTGCGGGCTGTTCCTCCAGGCAGGCGGCCAGGGCGAGCGCGTCCTCGACGGCGAGCTTGGTGCCGGAGCCGATGGAGAAGTGGGCGGTGTGGGCGGCGTCGCCGAGCAGGACGACGTTGCCGTGCGACCAGCGGTCGTTGACGACCGTGCGGAACGTGGTCCACGCGGAGTTGTTCGAGCGCAGCGGCCGGCCCCCGAGGGCGTCCGCGAAGATCTTTGCGCAGCGCGCGATCGACTCGCTCTCGGTCAGCTCGTCGAACCCGGCGGCCCGCCAGACCTCCTCGCGCATCTCGACGATCACGGTGGAGGCGTCGTCCGCATAGGGGTAGCCGTGCAGTTGCATCACGCCGTGCTCGGTCTCGGCGATCTCGAAGCGGAAGGCGTCGAAGGCGAAGTCGGCGGCGAGCCAGATGTAGCGGCAGCGGTGCGAGGTGATGCGGGGGCGGAAGGTGTCGGCGTACGCCGCGCGGGTGGTGCTGTTGACTCCGTCGGCGGCGATGACCAGGTCGTAGGCGGCCGACAGGGTGTCCACGTCCGGCGCCTGTTCGCGAAAGCGCAGCTCGACGCCGAGGTCC
Organism: Streptomyces sp. NPDC028635; assembly: GCF_040637635.1. Classification (NCBI taxonomy): domain Bacteria; kingdom Bacillati; phylum Actinomycetota; class Actinomycetes; order Kitasatosporales; family Streptomycetaceae; genus Streptomyces; species Streptomyces sp. NPDC028635. The sequence continues at coordinate 184,631 of NZ_JBEZWX010000004.1, forward strand.
CGGCAGCGGTCGTGCAGGATCTGCAGGAGGCGTTTGCGGCCGAGGGCGGCGAATCCGTGGCCGCCGGAGGTCTGCTTGGTTTCGCGGTGGACGATGTCGATGTCGTCCCAGCGGGTGAAGTGGCGTTGCAGGGCTTCGTAGACCACCGGGTCGGCGTGTTCGATGCCGCCGAGGGTCTCGTCGGAGAGGACCACGCCGAAGCCGAAGGTGTCGTCGGGGGCGTTGCGTTCCCACACGGTGATGTCGCGGGTGGGGTCGAGGCGTTTCAGCAACGCGGCTGCGTAGAGGCCGGCGGGGCCGCCGCCGACGATCGCGATGCGTCGGGGGCCGTTCGTGTCCTCGGGTGGCCGCGGGTCGATGGCGGCTGGCCGCGCCCCGCGGCGGGCCCGCATGTCGGCACTGCCCCGCGCCCCTGAGGTCGGCGTGGTCCCCTTGGTCGAGGACATCCCTACCTCCCCTGCCATTTCGGTGGGCGTTTCTCCGTGAAGGCCGCGTGGAATTCCGCGTAGTCCTCGCCGTTCATCAGCAGGGCCTGGGTCGAGGCGTCCAGCTCGATCGAGGCCGCCAGCGGCATGTCCAGTTCCGCGGTGAGGAGGGCCTTGGTCTGGGTGTACGCCAGGGCCGGGCCGTCGGCCAGGCGGCGGGCCAGGGCCTGGGCGGCCTCGTCGGCGCGGCCGTCCTCCGTCAGCTCGCTGATCAGGCCGATGCGCTCGGCCTCCAGGGCGCGGACCGGTTCGCCGAGCATGAGCAGCCGGGTCGCGTGACCGAGGCCGACCACCCGGGGCAGCAGGTAGGCCGCGCCCATGTCACCGCCGGACAGGCCGACCCGGGTGAAGAGGAACGCGAACCGGGCCGACGGGTCGGCCACCCGGAAGTCCGCCGCCAGGGCGAGCACCGCGCCGGCGCCGGCGGCCACGCCGTGCACCGCGGCGATCACCGGGAACGGGCACTCGCGGATCGCCCGGACGACCTGGCCGGTCATCCGGTTGAAGTCGAGCAGCTGGGCGGTGTCCATGGACAGCGTGGCGCCGATGATCTCGTCGACGTCGCCGCCGGAGCAGAAGCCGCGGCCCTCGCCGGCCAGCACCAGGGCCCGCACGGACCGCTCGCGGGACAGTTCGGCGAGCAGGTCGCGCAGGTCGGCGTAGGCACCGAAGGTGAGCGCGTTGAGCTTGTCGGGGCGGGCCAGGGTGACGGTGGCGACCCCGTCGGCGTGCTCCACCCGCAAGTGTTCCCAGGCGGGGGTGCGGGCGGCGGAGCCGGTGAAGGGACTCATGCGGGCGGCCTCCTCACTGAGCGCTACCCGACGAAGCTATCACCGATCCGTGACTATCGTCACGAGGGCGCGATATGACGGACGGGACATTGGCCGAAGAGCGTCACGGCACCTCGATGACCCGGTAACAGTGGGGCTCGTGGTGCGCGGCGGGGCGTGCCCGCGGGTAGGTCGCCGGGTGCCGGGGCCGTCGGACCCGGACGCCGCCCGACCGAGGGGTCACCGGGGCGGCGCCGTATCCTTCATACGTTGAAAGCAGGACAGCCTGCTGATGAACGGACTCGCTGTGTACGAACCCCCCACCTCGTCCGCCTCCTGGCGTATCGCGCTGCCGCACACCGCGGCGGCCGTGCCGGTGGCGCGCGCTCTGGTGCGCACGGCCCTGGCCGAGCTGGAGCACGGGGCGGACAGCGACACCGCGGAGCTGCTGACGGCGGAGCTGGTGGCGAACGCCGTGGAGCACACCGCCGGGGGCGCGCCGATAGAGCTGGTCGTGGAGCTGCTGCCGGGCGGCTGCCAGGTGGAGGTGCACGACCCGGACCCGGCTCCGCCGGGCGATCTGACCCGGCCCGCCCTGGCCGTGCCGGATCCGTGGCAGGAGGGCGGGCGCGGACTGCTGCTGATCCGCGCGCTCAGCTCGTCGTGCGGGCACCGCCCCACCGAGTCCGGCAAGGCGGTGTGGTTCAGACTCCCAGCGGTTCCCGCTCAGCGGCGTCCGGGGTGACCTCGGCGGCCCCGTGCCGCGCGAGCCGCGAGTTGCGGCGCCCGTAGGCGGCGTACACGCCCAGGCCGACGGCGAGGAAGACGGCGAACTGGAGCCAGGCGCTCCAGCCCGTCTCGTACATCAGGTACAGGCAGAAGCCGACGCCGAGCAGCGGCAGCACCGGGTAGAGGGGCACCCGGAAGGTGCGGGCGAGGCCCGGCTCGCGGCGGCGCAGGGCGATGACGGCGATGTTCACCACGGCCATGATCGCGAGGGTGCCGATGGTGCACAGGTCGACCACCGCGTCCAGGGAGGCGAAGGCGGCCGGGATCGCGAAGACGACGGCGATGATCATCGTGCCGGCGACGGGGGTGGCGGTGCGCGGGGAGACCTTCTCGAAGACGCGCGGGACCAGGCCGTCCCGGGACATCGACATCAGGATGCGGCTCTGGCCGTACATCACGGCCAGCGTCACCGAGGCGATCGCGACGACCGCGCCGAAGGCGATGATGCCGCCGCCGACCGTGGAGCCGGTGACCTCGTTGACGACGTAGGACAGGGCGGCGGGGCGGCCGCCGACCTCCTTGCCGCCGACGGCGCCGGTGGCGGCGAGGGCGACCGCGCAGTACAGCAGGGTCACGATGCCCATGCAGACCAGGATGGCGACCGGAATGTCCCGGCGCGGGTTCTTGGCCTCCTCGCCGGCCGTGGTGATCGCGTCGAAGCCGATGTAGGAGAAGAACGCGGCGGTGGTGCCCGCGCCGATGCCGCCGAGTCCGGCCGGCGCGAACGGGGTGAGGTTGCCGTCCTTGAAGGCGTAGAAGCCGATGGCGCAGAACGCGAGCAGGATGACGAGCTTGACGGCGGCCATCGCGGCGGTCGCGCGGGCGCTCTCGCGCACTCCGCGCACCAGCAGCACGCAGGCCAGCGCGATGACGATCACGGCGGGCAGGTTCACGATCCCGCCCTCGCCGGGCCCGGCGGACAGGGCGGCGGGCAGCTGCCAGCCGGTGAGGCTGTGCAGCAGCTCGTTGACGTACTGGCTCCAGCCGACGGCGACGGCGGAGATGGACACGCCGTATTCGAGGAGCAGGCACCAGCCGACGAGGAAGGCGGTGGTCTCGCCGAGTCCGGCGTAGGCGAAGGAGTACGACGATCCGGAGACCGGGATCGCGCCGCCCAGTTCGGCGAAGGAGAACGCGGTGAAGACGCAGGTGATCGCTGCGAGCAGGAAGGAGACGACGACGGCGGGCCCGGCCTGGGCGACGGAGTCGGAGAGGCCGACGAAGATGCCGGTGCCGACGATCGCGCCGACGCCGAAGCAGATGAGCTGGGACAGGCCCATCGTGCGCTTCAGGCCGTGGCCGTCCAGGTCGGCGCCGGATTCGGCGACCAGGAGCGCGGGGGACTTGATGCGGGGCATGCGGGTGGTGCTCGTTTCTGGGGACGGATGCGCCCGGATGGGGGCGCGCGACGGCCGCGGAAGGGGTGGCTCCGGGCCGCCGGACAGCATAAGGCCTGGTGGTCAGGCCGGTCCGACGCGAGGATCAGGCGAGGGTGGCCACGAGGACGGCCTTGATGGTGTGCAGCCGGTTCTCGGCCTCGTCGAAGACGACCGAGTGGGCGGACTCGAAGACCTCGTCGGTGACCTCGAGGGAGTCCAGGCCGTGGCTCTCGAAGATCTCGCGTCCGACCTTGGTGCCGAGGTCGTGGAAGGCCGGCAGGCAGTGCAGGAACTTCACGTCCGCGTTGCCGGTGGCGCGCAGCACGTCCATGGTCACGGCGTACGGGGCGAGGGCGGCGATGCGCTCGTCCCAGACCTCCTTGGGCTCACCCATGGAGACCCAGACGTCGGTGGCGACGAAGTCGGCGCCGCGGACGCCCTCCTCCACGGCCTCGGTGAGGGTGACGCGGGCGCCGGTCGACTCGGCCAGCTCGCGCGCCCGGTCGACAATCTCCTGGGCGGGCCAGTAGGACTTCGGGGCGACGATCCGCACGTCCATGCCGAGCAGGGCGCCGGTGACCAGGTAGGAGTTGCCCATGTTGAAGCGGGCGTCACCCAGGTAGGCGAAGGCGATCAGGTCGAGCGGCTTGTCGCTGTGCTCGGTCATGGTGAGCACGTCGGCGAGCATCTGGGTGGGGTGCCAGTCGTCGGTGAGCCCGTTGAACACGGGCACACCGGCGCAGGCGGCCAGCTCCTCGACCTTCTCCTGGCTGTCGCCGCGGTACTCGATACCGTCGAACATCCGGCCCAGCACCCGCGCGGTGTCCCGCACGGACTCCTTGTGACCGATCTGGGAGCCCGACGGGTCCAGGTAGGTGGTGTGGGCGCCCTGGTCGGCGGCGGCGACCTCGAACGCGCAGCGCGTACGGGTGGAGGTCTTCTCGAAGATCAGCGCGATGTTCCTGCCGCGCAGGTGCTGCGTCTCGGTCCCGGCCTTCTTGGCGGCCTTCAGCTCCGCGGCCAGCTCGACCAGCCCGCGGAACTCCTCGGGGGTGAAGTCCAGCTCCTTGAGGAAGTGGCGGCCGGCGAGGGCGGTCGGGACTGTCGCCATGGGGGCGCTCCAGAGGGACGGGGGACGGCTGACTATTGGAAGTCTATACGACGTTCAGCATTTATATACAGTCGCCCCCCGCGGCCCGCCGCCTATACGGCGTCCCGCTCCACCGGACAGCTCATGCAGCGCGGGCCTCCCCTCCCCCGGCCCAGCTCGCTGCCCGGGATCTCGATCACCTCGATGCCCTGCTTGCGCAGGTGGGTGTTGGTGGTGGAGTTGCGTTCGTAGGCGACGACGACGCCCGGCTCGACGGCCAGCACGTTGCATCCGTCGTCCCACTGCTCCCGCTCGGCGGCGTGCACGTCCTGCGTGGCGGTCAGCACCCGGATCTCGCTCAGCCCGAGCGAGGCGGCGATCGCGCGGTGCATGTGCTCCGGCGGATGGTCGGTCACCTTCAGCTCGTTCTCACCGGCCCCCGGCTCGATGGTGTACGAGCGCAGCATGCCGAGGCCCGCGTACTGGGTGAAGGTGTCGCCGTCCACCATGGTCATCACCGTGTCGAGGTGCATGAACGCCCGCCGCTTGGGCATGTCGAGCGCCACGATCGTGCGGGCCGATCCGGCCGCGAACAGCTTGTGCGCGAGCATCTCCACGGCCTGGGGCGTGGTGCGCTCGCTCATGCCGATCAGCACCGCCCCGTTGCCGATGACCAGCACGTCGCCGCCCTCGATCGTGGAGGGGTAGTCGGCCTGCCCCTCGGACCACAGGCGGAACGGTTCGTCACGGAACAGCGGGTGGTGCCGGTAGATCGCCTCGAAGTGCACCGTCTCGCGCTGCCGGGCCGGCCAGCGCATGGCGTTGACGGAGACACCGTCGTAGATCCAGGCGGAGGTGTCGCGGGTGAAGAGGTGGTTGGGCAGCGGGGCCAGCAGGAAGTCGTCCAGCTCCATGACGTGGAAGCGGACCGAGACCGGCTCGGCGTGCTCCTGGAGGAACTCGCGCTTGGTCATCCCGCCGACCAGCGCCTCGGCCAGCTCGTGTGCCGGGAGGGCCTCGAAGGCGGTGCGCAGATGGTCGGTGGCGAGCGGGCCGTACTCCTTCTCGTCGAAGACGCGCTGCAGGACGAGCGACCGGGCCGCCGGGATCTCCAGCGTCTCGGTGAGCAGGTCCCCGAAGAGGTGCACGGTGACACCGCGGTCGCGCAGGACGTCGGCGAACCCGTCGTGCTCGGCGCGCGCCCGGCGCACCCACAGCACGTCGTCGAAGAGGAGGGTCGTCTTGTTGCTGGGCGTGAGCCTTTTGAGCTCGAGGTCCGGCCGGTGCAGGATCACGCGGCGCAGCCGCCCGGCCTCGGAGTCGACGTGGAATCCCATGCCTCCATCCTGACCACCGGCTCCCGTCTTGACCCTCCACTCGCACGTTTCTCTTCTGATCGGCGCGAGGAGATCTCCGCCCCGGCTCTCGCACAGGGGGCGCTTTCGTCCAGGGGGCGGGGGTCACGCGGTCGGCTGGGGCTGGAGTTCCTCCGGGCGGGCGAGCAGACGGCGGGCGGTGCGGCCCGGGTGGGCGCCGGCCCGGGCGACGATCCAGCCGGCCAGGGTGTGCGGTTCCGCCGGGCGGGCCGTCAGCACTTCGGTGTAGCCGGTCAGCGCGGCGGCCGGGTCACCGGCGGCCAGGTGCTCGTCGGGGGTGCGCGGGAGGGCGGGCACGGTGGCGAAGGCGTGGGTGCGCAGGTCGGGCCAGAAGGCGCGGTCGGCGCGGAAGCGCAGCGGGTCGGAGGTCCCGCCCGGGGCCGGTGCCGCCACATTGCGCAGCCGCCACTCCGTGCGGTGCAGGAGGGCCGCCGTACGGGCCCGGGCCAGGGCGGCCGCGGGGACGGGTTCGCGCAGCCAGCCGTCCAGCGTGGCCGCGAGGCCGGTGACCAGGGCGCGGCCCTGGACGGTGAGGCGGCCGCTGGTCAGCAGGGTGCGCACGACGAGCCGGCTCTGCAGGCGGCGCAGCGCGAAGTGGTAGGCGGCGGTGTCGGCCGCACGGTCGTCGTCGCGGGCGCCGGCCAGCCGGTCCCGCCAGAAGCCGGCGACGCCGGTGAAGGCGTACGCCCCGTGCAGCAGGCCGGTCAGATGGCGCGGGTCGGCCCGCCAGGGGGCGTAGTAGCGCTCCTCCCGGTCGTCGTCGAGCAGCGGGAAGAGGTGCAGCAGGGCGGCCAGCTTGCTGTGCTGGAACTCGTGGACGAGGGTCTCGGCGAGGGCGAGCGCCGAGGAGGGGCGGGAGATCACCATGCCGCCGTAGGAGTCGCCGCTGGAGGCGGACACCCGGACGGCGGGCGGCGCGGGCGGGGTGGCGGCGGTACGGCCGTAGGGGACCACGGAACGGATCAGGGCCGCGTCCGTGCGGCCGGGGCCGGGCCCGCCGGAGGCGTCCAGCACGGCGGCGGCCTCCTCGAACAGCCGCTGCCAGGCCCGGGCCTCGGCGTCCTCCAGCCGGGCCGGGGGCAGCGGGTCGTCGAGGTCGCGGTAGGGGTCGAGATCGTCCAGCGGGACGGCGACCGGGCCCGCCGGGCGGTCGAGGGTGAGGGTGCGCAGCGGGAGCCACCCGGGCTGCGCCGGTGTCTCCCGGGCGGGTCCGGCCACGGCCTCGGTCGCGGGGCGGATCGTCAGCGCGGAGGCGTCGCCCGCGGTCAGGGTCAGCTCGCCGGCGCGGGTGACGGCACGGGCGACCGCCGGGCCCGGTGCCGCGCCGGGCAGCCGGGCCAGTCCGAGGCCGGGCAGCGGCAGCCGGCCGTCGGTGAGCGGGACGCGGAGGTCCGCCTCCGTACCGGCGAGCAGGGACGCGGAGACGGCGAGGGCGCCCAGGTGGCCGGCCTCCGCCCACAGCGGCGGCCCGGACGCCGTGCCGTGCAGCCGGCGCAGCACATGGGCGAGCCAGCCGCCGGTGGCCGGAGCGAGCAGCAGCCGGTCGACGGGTCCGGGCGCCCGGGCGGCTGCCTCCTTGACGATCCGCCAGGCCCCGGCGACGGACGTGGCGGGCGTCGGCAGGTGCGCGGCGCGGTCGAGCAGTGTGCGCAGGAGCAGCAGCCGGCGGGCGCGCTCGGCCCGTTCCAGGAAGGCGACGGCCGCCGCCGAGCCGCCGCCGGCGGCGAGTTCGGCGAAGAGGGCGTCGGGCATGCGCAGCGGGGCGGGGCGCTCGCTCGTCATGGGCGGGACCTCCGGTCACGGGTAAGGGCGGCACGGCGCCACCGCCCGCGGTGCCGGCCGGCGGCGGACGAAGCGGACCGCGGGCAGCCGCGGGTTCGGGGCGGGCGCGGCCTGCCGCCCGGGCGGTGCCCCGCTATTCGGCTCGGGCGCCGCCGGGGCCGTCGCTGCCGCCCTTGACGCCGCCGCGGGCGCGCAGGACCTCCTCGAGCAGGCGGGCGGTGGGCGACAGCGGCGCCAGCTCGTCCACGGCGGTCAAGGGCAGCGCGGCGACGTCCGTCAGATCCGACTCCCAGACGAGGGCGCCCGCGGCGCGGTCCGGATCACGGACGGCTGCGGCGTGCTGCCCGGCGGGCGGCTGGTCCAAGATGCTCCCCCTTCTCGCACGGTGGCACGCAATGCCCCGCGTCCTGTTCCATCATGGCCATTCCCGCCCCGGTCGAAAACCGTACGATCACGCCACCTGATCATCCACGACCGCGGGGACTCCCCGACGCGGCGCCGAACTCCCGCAGCGCCTCGGCCAGTTCCGCCGCGCGCCCGGTGTCGTCGTCGACGGACACGACCGCGTCGTACAGCTGCCACAGGGCCTGCTCTCCCTGCCGGGCGAGCCCGCCCAGCAGCCCCACGGCGTCCGTGCGGGCCCGGGTGTGACGGGCCAGCGTCCCGGTGACGCGAGGGTCGAGCGCGCCGACCACCATCTGCCGTTCGACCGGGTCGGCCATCAGCGGATACGCCAGCAGGGCCTCCACCGCCCGCTGCAACGGGGACGGGGGCCGGGGCGCGGCGGGCGGCGGCGCCGGGGTGATGGTCTCGCCGCGCTCGGGGCTCTGCAGCCGGATCTCCGGATACTGCAGGGTCCGGCCCGCTTCCCTGAGGGCCGCGATGCGTGCCCGGACGGCCGGAAACAGTTCCTCCGGATCGGGCGGCGCCGGCAGCGACCGGGCGTGTTCGGCCAGCAGGCCGAGCAGGACGTCGGAGAACAGTCCGGTGCCGCGCACGGGGTCGTTGGCGGCGGCCCGGCCGCGCCCGGCGGCCCGCAGCACGGTCTGCCGGTGCACGAGGGTGCGCCGGCCCACGGGCAGCGCGTCCGGCGGCAGCGGCTCGCGCAGCGCGAGGTCCTCCTCGAAGGTCTCGCAGGCGTCGACGACCCACAACTGCCCGGTCAGGGACGGCACGGCGTCGCTGCGGTACCGCTCCAGCGCGGAGTCCAGGTCGATGCCGAGCTTGTCGGCGGTGGTGGCGTCCGCGCAGAACAGCCGCAGATGCCCGGACCGGTCCAGCGCACCGTGGCCGCCCCACCACACCCACAGCACCTCGCCCCCCTCCCGCGGCAGTTCCTGGACGAGGACGCGGCGCAGGGTAGCCTGGTCGGCGGGCGCGTGCGGGACGCCGGGACGGTAGGGCGGCAGCGGCGCGAGGTGCAGGCGCAGCTGCTCCTGCGGTACGCCGGCGGCGCGCAGCAGGGCGTGGAAGCGGACCGCGTCGCGGGCCGGCCCGGGCAGGTCCCACGCGGGACCGGCGCCGTAGGACTCGATGCCGACGATCAGGGCGTGCACGCGCGCCGGGTCGACGCCGGGGGTGTGCGCAGCGGTCACGGCAGGCGGTCCACGATGTGCCGGTACACCGCCGGGTTGGTCCAGTAGGCGCTGTGCGCGGCCGGGAAGGGCTGGCGGCTGTCGACGGCGACGTCGGTGACGCGGCCGGGGAAGAGACCGGCGCCGAGGTAGGAGAGCAGGTCGCGGGGGTCGTAGAGATTGAGCCAGGCGGGGACGTGGGGCGGCAGCGGGGCGGGGTGTTCCAGGGTGGGCAGGGAGCCCGACTCGTACAGGAACGGCCCCTGGGAGCCGGCCGTCACCAGCAGCCGCACCTGCGGCAGCGGGGCGGAGATCAGCGTGTCCAGGGCGATGATGCCGCCCAGGCTGTGACCGAGGAGGACGACGGGCTCCTCGAGGCCCTCGACGAGGGAACGCAGTCCGGCGCGGACGGCGGCACCGCGGGCGAGGTAGCGCAGCACGTCCCCGGCGGCGGGGTGCGCGGCCTCGGTGAGGGCGCGCCGGCGGCGCAGGGCGGCGCGGGAGGCCGCCGAACCGGCCGTGCGCAGCAGCAGGGAGCGCACACCGCGCCGGGTGCCGCGGGGTGGTGCACCGAGTGCCTCGGCGAGCCGGTCGGTGACGGTGTCGCGGGTGTCGCCGACCGGGACGAGCGGGGTGTCGGCGTCGAGGGCGTCGGCGATGACGCGGGCGGTCAGGCTGCGGGCGGCGACGGCGGCCAGGTCCTCGGGGTCCAGGGCCTCGGCGGCGGGGGCGAGCAGGGGGTGGGCGGCGAGGTCGGTGGCGGCGCGGGCCAGACCGGGACCCAGCTCGGCGGCGGGCGCGTCGCCCTGGGCGGCCAGCGCGGCGAGCCGCGACTGGAGCTGGTGCGCGGGCGGTACGGAGCCGGGGGGCCGCTCGCCGGTCCGGGCGGCCGCCTGCTGGGCGGCGAGGGCGAGTTCGGCGTACGGGTCGGCGTACAGGGCGGCCCAGACGGCCGTGTCGTCACCGGGGTCCGCGGCGCTCGTCGTCTCGCCGAGTTCTCGGGCCGGGCCGGCGGTGGCCGCCTCGGCGAGGCCGCGGGTGGTGCCGGTGGCCGGGGGCAGGCTCGCTCCGCCGGCGGCGAGCGTGGCGCCGTGCGTGCCGCCCCAGTAGTGCGGCACGATGCGTAGTCCGTCGCGCAGCGCGGTCAGTCCGGCCGCGACGCGCCCCGCCGTCGCAGAGAAACCCGGTTCGCGAACCCCTGTTCCATGGATGAAGACTACCGCCGTCATGTGCCCCCCGTGACACTGGTGCAGCGCCCTGTACGACTGCCGCTGGTACGTCAAGTTACCAGTATCATAAGGAGGTTGGGGTCGAGAGCGTGTGCGATCCCCGTCGGCGGCCGGGTTGCCGGCCCGGCCCACCGGACCACTGGGGGACACCATGAGCCCTGACGCGCTCGTCCTGCACATCGTGGGTGCCTCGGCCCTGATCCTGGTGGCCGCGCACGCCGCCGGCTGGCTGGCGCGCCGGCTGGGACAGCCGTACATCGTGGGCCAGTTGACCGCGGGCATCGCCCTCGGCCCGTCACTGCTGGGCAGTGTGGCGCCCGGGACGCACGACGCGCTGTTCCCGCAGGGCATCTCACCGGCGCTCACCGGTTTCGCGCAGATCTCCCTCGTCGTCTTCCTGGTCTCGGTCGGTTACGAACTGGACCTGCGGATCCTCGGGGACCGGGCGCGGTCGGCGGTGGCCGTGGCGGTGGCGGCGTTCGTGGTGCCGATGGTGGTGGGCGCGGGCTGCGCACTGCTGTTCCGGGAGCAGTTGCGGCACCTGGGCATGGACCGCGACCTCTCCCCGGCCGAGGTGGTGTTCGCCGGGGTCGCCCTGTCGATAACGGCCGTGCCGGTGCTGACGGCCATAGTGCGGGAGAACGGCCTGGCCCGCACGGTGCCCGGGGTGGTGGCGGTGTCCGCGGCCGGGCTGCTCGACGTGCTCGGGTGGACCGTGCTGGCGGGGACGCTGCTGAACAGCGGCGCCGGTGACCAGACGCTCGCCTGGCAGTGGCGGGCGCTGCTCGCGGTGGGGTTCATCGTGCTGATGCCGCTGGTGGCGCGGCCGCTGCTGCGCCGGCTGCTGTGGCGCACGGCGATGGAGCCGTCGCTGCGGATGGCGCTGCTGCTGGGGTTCGCGCTGGGGTCGGCGTGGGTGACGCACTATCTGGGTCTGCACGTGATCTTCGGCGCGCTGCTGGCGGGGGCGGTGCTGCCGCGGGAGGCCGACGGCACGCTCGATCCCGACCTGGTGCGGCCGCTGCACGACGTCAGCTCGCTGCTGCTGCCGTTCTTCTTCGTCGTCTCGGGCCAGTCCGTCGCGCTGAACTCCATGAACGCGACGGGCTGGACCGCGCTGCTGGTCGTGACGGTGCTGGCGGTGGTGACGAAGGTCGGTCCGAGTACGGCGGCGGCACGGCTGAGCGGTCTGGAGCGGGACGACGCGCGCACGGTGGGCGTCCTGATGAGCACCCGGGGTCTGACGGAGCTGATCGCCCTCAACGCGGGCTACCAGGCCCACCTGCTGAGCGAACAGCTCTACACGGTCCTGGTCTTCATGGCCTTGGCCACGACCCTGCTCACCCAGCCGCTCCTCCACCTGGCCGGCCGCCTGTCCCGCCCGGGCCGGACCCAGGACGACGACGCCCCCGACCCCACCCACCCGAACCCGACGCAAACCCCACTCCCGGGAGCGTGAACGACACCTCAACGGCCCCCACCGCACCCTCCACGGCGGGAGCCACGGCTCGCTCCTGAACGACACAAGCCACAAGCGGCGCGCGCCGGGCTGAAGAAGGGGGCGGATTCGCAGCGCCGGGCCGCGCAGGGGGCGCCCCGAGCTGAGGGAGGGGGCGAAACTTCGCAGCGCCGGGCCTCGCACCGGGCGCCCCGAGCCGGCAGAGCGAAACGGGATCGCCGCGGGCGGGCCACGCCGCCGACGGGAAACGCCGGGGGCGGTAAACGCCCGGGGCGGGGCCACGCCGCCGGCAGGAATCGCCGAGGGCAGGCTTCCGCCACCAGAGCGAAACGCCGAGAGCAGGCTTACGCCGCCGGGAGGAACCGCCGAGGACAGGCCGACGCCGCCGGCGGGAAACGCTGCGAGCGGGAGGCGCTGCAAGCGGCCGCACGGGGCCCGCCCGTGCAAGGCACCGACCCCGGCGCAGGCATCCGCGCCGGGGCTCCCTGCCGCGGCCCCTGTCCTGCCACGGGTCGACCACTTCCCCGCCCGGCAGAGGTCCGGCTGAAGGCCAACGGCACGGCGCCCGCCATCAACCCTGACCCGGCCACAGGGTCCACGGTCTCCGGGCCCCACCCGAAACCCGGCGGTAGGCCCACCACACCGCGTCCCATCAGGGCCGGGCCGCAAACCGACCGCCTCCCCCGCGCCGAAGCCCGGCCGACGGCCCACCACACGGCGCCCCACCCGGACCGAAGGCCGACCACGACCCGCCCACTCCCCGCCGGAGGCCGGCCACAGCCCCGCCCACCCCCGGCCGGAGGCCGACCGCACCCCAGCCACCACCGGGCCGAAGCCCGACCACACCCCAGCCACCACCGGGCCGGAGCCCGACCACGCCCCAGCCACCCCCGGGCCGAAGGCCGATCACACCTCAGCCCCCCCTGGCCGGAGGCCCCCGCGGCCGGAGCCCCCGGCTCAGGAAGGCGCCCGGTGAAGCCGCCGGCGGGCTACAGCGGCATCGGGGCCATGTCGCACTCGATGCGGCGGCGCTTGCGGGCCGACTGGAGCCACGGGTGGTCGGGGCGGACCACGCCGCCGGAGAAGCCGTCGACCGCCTTGCGTTCCAGTTCGTCCGCCTCCCGGCCGCGGCCCAGGCCCCGCAGGTCCAGTGCCAGGTTGGCGGTGCAGGACAGGGTCAGCGGGTGCATCTCCCCCGCGACCTCCGTGAGCAGCGGCAGGTTGGCCTCGTCGATCTCGCGCGCCCGCTCGAAGTCCAGCCGGGCGTAAGCCGTGTTGGCCTGGCCGAGGGCGACCGTGAGGGTCGTGACATGGCGCGGCCCGACCGTCTCCGCCAGCCGCCGCGCCGCGTCGTCCTCCAGTTCCTGCGCCTCGTCGAGCGCCCCTAGCGCCCGCAGCGTGGCGGCCAGGTTGGCCTTGGTCAGCAGCGTGTAGGCGTGGTTCTTGCCGAGTCGCTGTTCATAACGCTGCAGCGTGACCTCGGCGAGCTGCCGGGAGCCGTCCAGGTCTCCGGCGAGGCGCAGGTCGACGGAGACGTTGGTCGCCGTCGCCAGCGCGTCGAAGTGGTCCTGCCCGTAGCGGCTGGTGAACCTGCGCAGAGTCTGGCTCGCCAGCTCCGCCGCGTCGCCGAGCGCCCCGTCACGGCGTCGGCACACCGCGAGGTTGCGCGCGATGCGCAGGGTGAGCGGATGCTCCTCCCCCATGGTGTCGCGCGCCCGCCGGTGCACGTCCTCCTGGAAGTCGCGGGCACCGGGGTAGTCGCCGCGCTCACGCATGTCGATGGAGAGCGCGTTGAGCGTGTTCAGCGTGTAGAAGCTCGCCGGCCCGAACAGCAGGTCACGCAGCCGGGCGTTCTCCTGGTCCAGGGCCAGCGCCTCCCCGAACTGCCCGCACAGCCGCAGCTCGACACCGTAGGAGTGGGTGGCGCGCAGGGTGATGGGGTCGTCGGTGCCGAACAGGGAGCGGGCGAGTTCGTACGCCTCCTTCGCCACCTCCCGGGCCTCCTGGAAGCGCCCCTGGTAGCCGTAGGCGTCGGCCATCTCGCACAGGGAGTCGATCAGGACCTCCGGCTCGGCGTCGATGCGGCGGGAGATCTCCAGCGCCCGCTCGGTGAGCGGAATGGACTCACCGACCTCGCCGATCTGGCGCAGCAGCCACGCGAAGCACTTCACCATCCGGATGACCTGGATGTCCTCCTCGCCGGAGGCGGCCACCCAGGCGGTCCACGCCTGCCGGGCGAGCGCGGCGGCACCCTCGTGGTCGCCCCAGTAGTAGAGGAACCACACGGTGTCGGCGACCAGGTCGCGGACGTAGTCGTCGGTGCTGGTGACGGCCTGCGAGGCGAGCACGTGCGGCAGCAGCGCCTGGTACGCGCGCCATTCGAGGGACGAGCCGGGCTGGCCGGGCTTGGCGGCCGACAGCAGCTGGTGGGCGGCGTCGCGCATCTGCTCGCGCTCGTCGGCCCCCAGCTTGGCCAGGAGCACGGTCTGCAGCAGGCGGTGCATCTGGAGCGTGTCGGAGCGGGGGTCGACCCTGATCAGGGAGAACTGGCTCAGGTCGCGGATGGCGCGGTTCAGTTTGATCGACTCGCGCAGCAGCGGGTCGACCTCCGGCGTGATGCTCACCCCGCGGCTGCCGCGCAGCATCGAGCGCGGGATGGGCTCGGGGGCCATGCTGGCGCAGATGTCGAGGAGTTGGCGGGCGCCGGGGTTCTTCTCCTGGATCCGGTCCAGGGAGATGTTCCAGGCGGCCGCGACGGACACCGGGTAGTCGGGCGACGGGTCGAGTTCGAGGATCTCGGGGCTGCGCTGCGCGAGGGCGTCGAGGTACTCGTCGACCTGCATGCCGGTCACCGCCCGCCAGGCGCCCGCCTGCTCGACGGCCAGCGGCAGGTCGCCGAGGGCCTCGGCCAGCCGCTCGGCGTCCTCGCTGCTCAGGTCGGGCGAGCGCTTCTGCAGCAGCTCGACGGACTCCGCGCGCTCGAAGACGTTGACCGGCAGGGAGGTCGCCACCCGCTCCCAGCCGCGGTTCCGGGAGGTGACGATGACCTTGCCGGGCCCGTTGGTCGGGAAGTAGTTGCGGACCTTGTCGATGTCCTCGGCGTTGTCGAAGACGAGCAGCCAGTTGTCGTACGGCTTGCCCGTGCGCAGCGCCTCGAGGACGGCCGGCACGGCGGTGTTCGCGGCGGGCGCGGCGGCGCTGTCCTGACCGGTGGGGGCCACGCCGAGCTGGGCGGCGAGGCTGGCCAGGGCGGCCAGGACGAGGCTCTCGCGCTCGGCGGGGATCCAGCAGATGACCTTGTAGTCGTGCTGGTGGGTGTAGATGTACTCCAGCGCCAGCTGGGACTTGCCGACACCGCCCAGGCCGTGCAGCGCGTTGGGCAGCACGGCCGTCGTGTCCTGGGCGCTGAGCTGCTCCTCCACGGCCCTGAGCAGCGCCCGGCGGCCGACGAACGAGGTGTTCCTGAGCGGAACGTTCACCAGGAGGGCCGGCGTCGCGGTCGTGGTGCTCTGCATGAGCGGTTCAGCCTCCGGGGCTTGTGGTTGGGTAGCGTCGGTCACCAGGCTCACGTGGTCTCCAGCGGTCTCGGGTTCGGTCGACGCTGGATCACTGCCTTCCGGACCCGGGGGAGCGAGCACCGCGTCCCCCTGGTTCACCGCTGTGGGTGAAGCATTCGACAAACCGGTGCCCACCCGTTCAGCCGTACCGGACTCGTCGGGGGGCCCGCCCGCGAACGCCCGCTCGCCGGGCGGCCCGTCCGCGTGGGTCCGGTCGGCGGACGGCCGCTCTCCGTACGGGGACAGCCACGGTTCGATGCGCCGGGCGCGCTCGCCGTACGGCCCGGACAGCGCCCGCATCACGGCGAGTTCGCTGCGGGCCCAGCCGCGGGCGGCCGGGTCGGGCAGCCGGGCGCCGCCGGGGTCGCGCAGCGCGGCACGCAGCGCCACGCCCCGCTCCCCCGCGGCGGGCAGGTCGCCCACCATGCTGACGGTACGGGCGAGTTGGGAGCGGGTGGTGGTGGCGAGCAGCGCCTCGCGCACCCCGTCGGCGAACTCGGGGTGGTCCTCGCCGCTGTCCCAGTCGATCAGCCCGCCCATGAGGATCTCGGCGAGGTGGTCGGGGCGGGTCTCCGGCATGGCGCGCCGCCGCAGTTGCTCCACCAGGTCGAAGTCGAAAGGGATGGCGGCGAGTTGGGCGGCCAGCGCGCGGGCGGCGGGGGTGGCGAGGGTGAGGAACCGGCGTACGGCGGCGGCCGCGGCGCGCGGGAAGCGCGGGGCGCGCAGTCCGGGGGCGGGCGCGCCCTTGGTGAGGGTGCCGGCCAGGACGACGGGCAGCGCGCGGCGCACTCCGCGTTCGCCGGTGACGAGGTCGGCCCAGGCGGCGAGCGAGCCGTGCCGCAGGGAGAGCAGGGGCACGGGGACGGCACCGTCGCCGGCGGCGGGCAGCGGCCGCAGCGGGTCGGGTCCGCCGGGCGGCGCCCAGTGCCGCAGCGCCGCGTTGGCGGCGCCGAAACCGCCGGCTTCCAGGGTGGCGTCGTAGGGGTTGAGGGAGGTGCGGTGGCGCAGGTGGGGCGGCAGCAGGTGGACGACGGCGGTGGGGCCGGCGTGCGCGAGGCGGCCGAGCAGGGTGTCGGCGGCGGGCGCGGCCCAGCCGTGGGCGAGTCCGTCGGTGACGAGCAGGAAGACGCGGCCGCCGCGGCCGTCGAGGAGTTCGGCCGGGTCGGCGGCCTCCCGCCCGGTGGGCCAGCGCAGGGTGGCGGTGCCGGTGCGGGGGACGGTGACGCGGACGGTGCGCACCCCGCGGAAGGCGCCGCTGTGTTCGGCGGCCTCGGCGAGGCGGGCGACGGCGTCGTCCCAGATGCGCATGGTGGGCGCGGCGTCGACGAGGAGGACCAGGTCGAAGGCGCAGGTGCGGGCGGGGCGCAGGAAGGGCAGCCACATGCCGTCCACGACTCCCTGTTCGGCGGTGGTCTCCTCGTCGAGTTCGAGGGTGTCGCGGGAGGGGATGCGGCGGGCGAGCCGGTGCAGGGCGCGGGCGAGCAGGGCGGTGGCCCGGCCGGGTCCGGGCTGGGGCGGCTCGTCGGCGGGCAGCAGGGGGCGGCTGAGGTGCAGCGTGCGGGTGCCGGTGGGGTCGGGTAACAGCCGGGCGGTGAGGGTGGCTTCGCCGGTCGTGGGCCCGGGCACGGGGTCGGCGTCGGTCGGTGCGGACGGGGGCGGCTCGGGCGGCAGGGCGGAGGTCGCGTCGCGGGCGAGGTCCTCGGCGGGCTGGGTGGCCGGGGGGTCGTCGGCCGGGGTCGCCGCGTCCGCGGGGGTGGGGTCCGGGCGGGCACCGGCGTCCGCCTCCGGGCCGGGAGCCGGTCCTTGGCCGGGTTCCGGCCCCGGGTCGTGCCGGGTCCAGTGCGCGGCGAGCCACACCGCGTCGACGATCTCCTGCCAGTGCGGCAGGGCGGGCTCCGGTCCGGGGAACGCCGAAGGAGGCGACGACGACCCCATGACGGGTCCGCCGTCGCCCAGTCCGGATGCGCGCTCCCTACCGGTCAATTCAGCGGCCCTTCGCGAGGTCGCGGAGCAGCGTTTCGACGAGCTTACGCCCGTCACCATCGGTCTGGAAACCACCCGCCGTAGTCATCTGGACAGCGTTCAGTAGCTGATCCAGGCTGTGGGTGCCGCCCGCCTGGACGCGGTGGACGAACTCCTCCACCAGCTCCTCGGCGCCCTCGGGCCGGGTGCCGAGGTGTCCCTCGATCATCGCCAGCAGCCGCTCGCGGCCGGGCGGGCGCATCTCCAGGGGCAGGCAGCGGCGCCGGAAAGCGGCCGGAAACTCACGTTCCCCGTTGCTGGTGATCACCACGACCGGGAACTCCCGGCACTCCACGCGCCCGTGCCGCACCTCGGCGCGGCCCCCGGGGTCGCTGGTGTGGACGCGTGCCGTGTCGGCGGCGTCGCGCACCAGCTCCGGGACGTCATAACTTCCGTTCTCCAGCACGTGCAGCAGGTCGTTGGGCAGGTCGATGTCGCTCTTGTCGAGTTCGTCGACAAGCAGCACCCGGGGACGATCGTAGGGCAGCAGAGCGGTTCCCAGGGGCCCCAGGGTGACGAAGTCACCCAGTTGAGGCGGGAGTTGACTCTCTCTTGGGTCTGGTGGGGAATCGGCGCCGGGCAGGGCGGCCTGCCAGGCGGCGATCGCCTGGGCGCGGCCCATGGCGTCATGGACGTACAGGCCGTCCTTGAGCGTGGTGCGGCTGACGATGTTCCACTCCAGCACCCGGCCGAGGCCCAGTTCGCGGGCGATCAGATAGGCGAGGGTGGACTTGCCGACGCCGGGCGGGCCGGTGATCAGCAGGGGCCTGCGCAGCACCAGCGCGGCGTTGACGACGTCGATCTCGTCGGCGTCGAGCTGCGGTGCCAGGTCGCCGGGGCCCAGGCGGCGCTGGGCGGCCTCGGGGTCGTCGGGCGGCGCCGGCTGCGGCGGGCCGCCGCGGAACCGGCGCCAGGGCGGGGGTTCCGGCAAGGGGGGCGGGGCGGCCGGGGGCCGGCCGGTGGCGTCGAAGACGCGCCAGCCGCCGCCTGCCGTGTGCTCCTGCGCGCTCATGCCGGTGCCTCCTCGCTGGCGAGATCGCCGGGATCGGGGGTCTGAAGGTCGACGAGCCGGGTCGGATCGTCCCAGAAGAAGCCGATGTGCCGGCCGAGAAGACGGCCGGGCCCCTCGGCGTTGCGGGCGGCGCTCTGCCGCAGCCGGTGCACCACGGCGGGGATCTGCGCGGGGGTGGGCACCGCGGCGAACACGGCGGTCACGACCTCCCGCCGTTCCTCCGGGAACACTCCCCTGCGGTCCCAGATGGCGAGCCCTATCCCTTCCGCGATGGCGGCCTTGAGCGCCTCCAGCGCGGGCGCGGTGTCCGGGGCGTCCAGCACGACCGCCGTGTGGGAGGTCTCACCGGCGAGTTCGGCCTGCCACGCGTCGAGCCGCTCGGCGTCCGGTCCGCTCCAGTGGTGCACGCCGACGCCGCCGTGGCGCAGGGTGTCCCAGCGCTGCTGCCACTGCTCGCGCACCGCCCCGTCCCGCGAGCGCATCCGCTCCAGGGAACGCAGATGGATCCCGTACCGGGTGCCGAGCGCGAGCGGACGCCCGTCGCCGATCCGGTACGGCAGCGCGGCCACATCGTGGTTGAGCAGGTCGTAGGGGAGGACGAACTCGACGTACGGCGGTGGGGGCCGGCGTCCGCTCGGGTGCGGCTCGGGCGGCACGGTCCACAGCCGCGCGCCCTGCCGCAGGGCCTCCTCGACGGCGGGGCCGAGGCCGTCGAGGGTCGTGGTGACGGGCTCGCAGGGCAGCGGGTCCCAGTGGCCGGGAACGGTGTTGAGCCAGGGGCGCACCAGCACCTCTCCGGTGCCGTCCCGGGCGGGTTCGACGGCGACCACGAGGCAGCGCGGGATGTCGGGGTCGCCGGCCGCCGCGGGGCGGGCGCCGCGGCGCTGTTCGAGCTGCGCGGTGAGACCGGCGCGGCGGGCCCAGTCGTCGGCCCAGCCGGACAGGGCGGTGCGGTGGGCGGGCGTGGCGGCGAGGGCGGCGGCCCGGTCGAGGAGGAGCACGGCGGGCGGGAGGCCGTCGGGCTGGGCGTTGCACTCCAGGGCGTAGCCGAAGAGCTGGTCGGCGGTGAGACCGAGGGGGAGGAAGAGTCCGTTGAGTTCCTGGACGAGGTCGTCGCGCAGCCGGCCGGCGGGCAGCTCGCCCTTGGCGAGGACGGCGCGGGCGCTGTTCTCGTCGACGCGGGTGAGCGGGCCGGGCAGCAGCTCGTCCTCCACCGGCGGGGCGGCGGGTTCCAGCAGCCGGTCGAGCCGGTCGCCGGCCGGGCCCCCCTCGAAGACGCGCACCATGCCCACGAGCACGCGCTCGCCGCCGTCGACGTTCAGCGCGGCGCGCACCAGGGTGACGACGTCCTCGCGCTGTTTGACACCGCGCAGGTCGATCGGGCGGCGCAGGTGGTCACCGAGGATGGCGGCGAACTGGACGCGCCCCTGGGCGTCCTCCATGCAGCTCAGCTCGCACAGCGCGTCGGTGAGACGTAACAGCAGACCCACGCCCTGCGCGTAGCCGGATGCGTCCTCGGGTCCGACCGACCCCGCGCCTGTATTCACCGACTTTCCCCCTGAGCCGGTTCACCTGCCTGACCGACCAGCGAAGTTAGCACGGCTACCAGCGGTTAACCAGGGACGAACGGGACCTGCGTCACGATGTCCGGCCAGGACCGCCCCAGCGGGGACGACCTGGCCGGAACCGATCGCCCGCACGGCCGGTAACCGCCGGGCGCCGGCAACGCCTTGAAGGGGCGCGGGGAACTGCGTGACCGGCCGCAACCGGCCCACAGCCCCCGTCGGCAGAACCACTCACGGCCCAGAGGCCCCCACCGGCGGCCGCCGCCGACGGCTCACAGACGCGGGTCCACCGGCTCCGACTCCAGCGCCAGTACGCCGAACACCGCCTCGTGCACCCGCCACAGCGGCTCTCCCTCAGCGAGCCGGTCCAGGGCCTCCAGGCCGAGGGCGTACTCGCGCAGCGCCAGCGACCGCTTGTGGTTGAGGAACCGCTGCCGCAGCCGGGCCAGCTGCTCCGGACGCGTGTACTCCGGGCCGTAGATGATCCGCAGGTACTCGCGGCCGCGGCACTTGATGCCGGGCTGCACCAGCCGGCCCTCCGGGCCGCGGACCAGCGCGCCCAGCGGCTTGACGACCATGCCCTCGCCGCCGCGGCCGGTCATCTCCAGCCACCAGTCGACGCCCGCCCGGACCGACTCGGGGTCACCGGTGTCGACATACAGCCGCCGTGTGGTCTGCAGCAGGCCGGTCGTGTCGTGCTCCACCAGCCGGTCGAGCAGGGCGAGTTGCTCGTCGTGCGGCAGCGCCGCGAGACTGCGGCCCTGGACGGCGAGGATCTGGAACGGCGCCAGGCGCACCCCGTCGAGCCCGTCGGTGGTCCAGCAGTAACGGCGGTACGCCTCGGTGAACGCGGCGGCGTCGGCGGCCCGTTCCCGCTGGCGGTCCAGCAGGCCGGTCACGTCGACGCCCCGGGCCGCGGCCCCCTCCAGCGCGGCCAGCGCGCCCGGGAACACCGCGCCCGACGCGGCGCCGACGGCCGCGTACTGCGACCGCAGCAGCCCGGACGCCTTCAGCGACCACGGCATCAGCTCGGCGTCCAGCAGCAGCCAGTCGGTGTCGAGTGCGGTCCACAGGCCGGCCTCGCCGATCGCGGTGCGCAGCCGGTCGAGGATCTGCTCGGTGACCGACGCGTCGCTGAAGAACGGCCGGCCGGTACGGGTGTAGAGGGACCCGGTGGGCCCGTCCACGCCGAACCGCTTGCGCGCCGCCTCCGCGTCCCGGCACACCAGGGCCACGGCCCGCGAGCCCATGTGCTTCTCCTCGCACACGACCCGCTCGACGCCGTCCGCGGCGTACTGGGCGAACGCCTCCACCGGGTGCTCCAGGTAGCCCTCCTCCCTGCTGGTCGCGGTCGGCGCCATGGTCGGCGGCAGGTACGGCAGCAGCCGCGGGTCGGTCGCGAAGCGGCTCATCACCTCCAGCGCGGCGGCCGCGTTCTCCTCACGGACGGCGACCCGCCCCGCGTGCCGGGTCTCCACCGCACGGCGGCCGTGCACGTCGGCCAGGTCCAGCGGCCGGCCGTCGTGCCCGCCGGGCGCCTCGGTGCGCAGCGGCTTGACCGGCTCGTACCAGACCCGCTCCGCCGGTACGTCGACCAGCTCCCGCTCCGGCCAGCGCAGCGCGGTCAGCTTGCCGCCGAAGACGGCGCCGGTGTCCAGGCAGATCGTGTTGTTGAGCCAGGTAACCTCGGGGACGGGCGTGTGGCCGTAGACCACGGCGGCCCGGCCGCGGTAGTCCTCGGCCCACGGGTAGCGCACCGGCAGCCCGAACTCGTCGGTCTCGCCGGTGGTCTCGCCGTACAGGGCGTGCGAGCGGACCCGGCCGGAGGTGCGGCCGTGGTACTTCTCCGGCAGACCGGCGTGGCAGACGACGAGCCGGCCGCCGTCGAGGACGTAGTGGCTGACCAGGCCCTCGATGAACTGCCGTACCTCGTGCCGGAACTCCTCGCTCTCGCCCTCCATCTGCGCGATCGTCTCGGCGAGACCGTGGGTGTGCTGGACGGCGCGGCCCTTGAGGTGCCGGCCGAACTTGTTCTCGTGGTTGCCGGGCACGCACAGTGCGTTGCCCGACTTCACCATGGACATCACGCGGCGCAGCACGCCGGGGCTGTCCGGGCCGCGGTCGACGAGGTCGCCGACGAACACGGCGGTACGGCCCTCGGGGTGGACGCCGTCGACGTAGCCCAGCTTCTCCAGCAGCGCCTCCAGTTCGGCGGAGCAGCCGTGGATGTCGCCGACGATGTCGAACGGGCCGGTGAGGTGGGTGAGGTCGTTGAACCGCTTCTCGGTGACGACGGCGGCCCGCTCGATCTCCTCCACGCCCCGCAGGACGTGCACCTTGCGGAAGCCCTCGCGCTCCAGGTGGCGCAGCGAGCGCCGCAGTTCGCGGATGTGCCGCTGGATGACCCGGCGCGGCATGTCGGCCCGGTCGGTGCGGGCCGCGTTGCGCTCGGCGCACACCTCCTCGGGGACGTCGAGGACGATGGCGACGGGCAGCACGTCGTACTGCTTGGCCAGGTCGATCAGCTGCCGGCGGGCGTCCTGCTGGACGCTGGTGGCGTCCACCACGGTGCGGCGGCCGGCGGCGAGCCGCTTGCCGGCGATGTAGTGCAGGACGTCGAAGGCGTCGCGGGTCGCGCTCTGGTCGTTCTCGTCGTCGGAGACCAGGCCGCGGCAGAAGTCGGAGGAGATGACCTCGGTGGGCTTGAAGTGACGGCGGGCGAAGGTGGACTTGCCCGAGCCGGAGGCGCCGACGAGGACGACGAGGGAGAGGTCGGTGACGGGCAGCACGCGGCCCTCGGTGGTGGTGGTCTCGGTCATGCCGCCTTCGCCTCCTTCTCACTGGTGCGGGTGAACACGGCCATCTGGGTGGGCGGGCCGACCTCGGGATCGTCCGGGCCGACGGGGTGGAACTGCACGCCGTAGCCGTGCCGTTCGGCGACCGCGTCCGCCCAGGCGCGGAACTCCTTCCGGGTCCACTCGAAGCGATGGTCGCCGTGCCGGACGTGCCCGGCCGGCAGGGACTCCCAGCGCACGTTGTACTCGACGTTCGGGGTGGTCACGACGACCGTGCGGGGCCGGGCCGAGCCGAACACCGCGTACTCCAGGGCGGGCAGCCGGGGCAGGTCGAGGTGCTCGATCACCTCGCTGAGCACGGCCGCGTCATAGCCCTTGAGCCGGGCGTCGGTGTACGCAAGCGAGCCCTGGAGCAGGGTGACCCGGGCCGCCTGCCGCTCGCCCATCCGGTCCAGCTTCAGCCGCCGGGAGGCGATGGTGAGCGCGCGCATCGACACGTCGACGCCGACGATCTCCGTGAACCGCGCGTCCTTCAGCAGCGCCTGCACCAACTGGCCCTGTCCGCAGCCCAGATCGAGCACCCGGGCGGCGCCCCTTTCGCGCAGGACGGCCGTGATGGCGTCACGTCGCTGCACGGCGAGCGGGGCCGGCTTCTCCTCCTCCTCGGCCTCCGCGGCGACCGCGTTGTCGATCTCCTCGACGTCCGCGTCGTCGGTCTCGGCGAGCCGCACCAGCTCCAGTCGCTCCAGCGCCTGCCGGGTGAGCGACCAGCGGCGCGACAGGAAGCGGCTGGTGATCAGCTTCTGTTCCGGGTGGCCGGGCAGCCATCCCTCGCCGGCTCGCAGCAGTTTGTCGACCTCGTCGGCGGACACCCAGTAGTGCTTGGCGTCGTCCAGCACGGGCAGCAGGACGTACAGGTGGCGCAGCGCCTCGGACAGGCGCAGCGCCTGCGACTCCAGGACGAGGCGTACGTACCGCGAGTCGCCCCACTCCGGGAACTCGGTGTCCAGGGCGACCGGTTCGGCGCTCACCGTCCAGCCGAGCGGCTCGAAGAGAGCGCGGACGACAGCGGTGCCGCCCCGCGCGGGCAGCGCGGGCACCTCGATGCGCAGCGGCAGCGGCTCGGCGGCGCGCTCGGGCCGGGCGGCGCACACCCCGCGCATCGCGCTGGAGAACACGCTGCTCAGCGCGACGGCGAGGAGGGAGGACGCCGCGTACGGGCGGTCGTTGACGTACTGCGCGAGGGCCGCGTCGGGAGCGCCGCCGCGGCCCTTGCCCTTGCCGCGCCGCACCAGCGCCACCGGATCGACCTCCAGCAGCAGCGCCGCCGTGCAGCGCTCGGCGTCCGCCTCGGGGTAGAGGACGTGCGCGGTGCCGTAGGAGGTGGAGAACGCCTGCGCCTTCCCTGGATGCTTGTGCAGCAGGAATCCGAGGTCGGTCGCGGGACGCTCCGCCGTGCCGGTGGTGCTGATGGTCAGGAACATGTGAGCGAGTTTCCCGGCCGTCAGGCGGCCGGGCCACCGGTTTTCGCCACGCCCTGCGGCAGCGTCCGGTGCAGGACGTCCGCGAACCGGGTGCCGATACGGCGGTGGGTGGCGCCGTCGGGGTGGAGCCCGTCGGGCAGCGGCAGCTCGGCGTGGTCGTCCTCGCCGTACAGCTCACGGCCGTCGAGGTAGCGCAGGTGCGGGTCGTCGGCGGAGCGCTCGGTGACGATCCGCGACAGCTCCTCGCGGATGACGGCGAGGGTGAGTTTCCCGGCGGCGACCTCCGCCGGGTCGCCCGTGGCGCGGAAGTTCAGCCGGCCCTCGGCGAGCGCCGCGAAGTCGAAGGCGCCGGGGCCGGGCGTGTCCTCGTGCATCGGGCAGTACAGCGGGGAGACGACCGTGAGCGGTGTCGTCGGGTGCCCCTCGCGGACGGTGTCGAGGAAGCCGTGGACGGCCGGTGAGAAGGCGCGCCGGCGCATCAGGTCGAGGTTGACGATGTTGATGCCGATCTTGAGGGTGATCAGGTCGGCGGGCGTGTCGCGGATCGCGCGGGCGGTGAACGGGTCGAGCAGCGCGCTGCCGCCGAAGCCGAGGTTGACCAGCTCCACTCCGGCGAGCCGGGCGGCGAGCGCCGGCCAGGTGGTGGTGGGCCCGTCCGCGTCGGAGCCGTGGCTGATGGAGCTGCCGTGGTGCAGCCAGACCGGACGGCCCCGGTCGGGGGCGGGCTCGACGGGGGCGTCGGTGCGCAGGGCGACGAGCTCGGTGTGCTCGTTGTGCGGCAGCCAGATCTCGACGTCCTTGTCCCCCTCGGGCAGGCCGGTGAAGCGCAGGGTGCGCACCGGGCCGGGGCGGATGTCGCTGGCGCCGGTGGCCAGGTCGATGGTGACGGTGTTGCCGTCGTCCGCGGTGGCGCTGCCGGCCGGGCGGCCGTCGACGAGCAGCTCGTACACGCCGTGCGGGCGGGGCGGGGCGCCGCGGTACACACGCTTGGTGGCCAGCACGTCCAGCTCGACGGCGGTGGCGCGGGTGCGCAGGGCCAGGCGGACGCCGCTGGGCTGCGATTCGGCGAGGGCGAGCTGCGGGTCGTCGTTCTGGGCGCGGGCACGGGCGGGCAGCCGGTGCGGCAGCAGTCCGTGCGCGGTGCGCTCCAGTTCGAGGGCGCCGCGCAGGTGGGCGGCGGTGAGGGGGGTGGTGATCCAGTCGGCGGTCATCGGGGTCCTCCGGGTGCGGGCCAGTTCCGCAGCAGGGCGTCGAGGGCGTCCAGGACGCGTTCCCAGCTCTCCTGGCTGTCGGGGGCGCTGTGAGCGAAACCACCGCCCAGCTCGAGGCTGACGTAACCGTGGAAGACGCTGCCCAGCAGCCGGACCGCGTGGGTCTGGTCGGGTTCGGTCAGGTCGTAACCGCGCAGCAGCGCCCGGGTCATCCGCGCGTGCCGGACGCCGGCGCTCGCCGCCGCGGTGTCGGGGTCGAGGGGCAGGCGGGTCGCGGCATAGCGGCCGGGGTGTTCGCGGGCGTAGTCGCGGTAGGTGTCGGCGAGGGCGGTCAGGGCGTCCTTGCCGGCCCGGCCGGCAAGAGCGTCGGCGGCCCGGTCGGCGAGTTCGTCCAGCGCGAGCAGGGCGATGCCCGTCTTGAGGTCCTGCGAGTTCTTCAGATGCGAGTACAAGCTCGCGACCTTGACGTCAAAACGCCGGGCGAGCGCCGAAACGGTCACCTGGTCGAAGCCGACCTCGTCGGCGAGCTCGGCGCCCGCGCGCACGAGGCGTTCGGTGGTCAGCCCTGCGCGTGCCATGACCTTCCCCTCTCCTGCCAACATTCATTGTGCTCCTGCCTAAAGCATTTAGGCAAATGCGAGCACGATTAAGGGAGGAGCGATCGGGGCGGGGAGCGGGCGGGAAGCTCCCGGCCCCGGGACTCGGCTGCCGCGCACGGCGGGCACGAGCCCCGGGGCGGGGTTCTACGGCAGCCGGGGCGAGGCCGGGAGCCACCCGGGCGGTTTTACGGCAGCCTGGGCGAGGCCGAAAGCCACCGGGGCGGTCATACGGCGGCCTGGGCGACGCCGTGGCCGCCGGTCACGGGGCCTACGACAGCTGGGACTGCACCTGGGAGGAGATCAGCTCCAGGTGGTCGAGGTCGTCCAGGTCGAGTACCTGGAGGTAGACGCGGCTCGCGCCGATCTCGGCGTACCGGCCGATCTTGTCGACGACCTCGGCCGGAGTGCCTGCCAGGCCGTTCGCCTTCAGCTCGTCGACCTCGCGGCCGATGGCGGCGGCGCGGCGGGCGACCTCGGCGTCGTCGCGGCCGACGCAGACGACGAGGGCGTTGGAGTACACGAGGTCGTCGGCCTTGCGGCCGATCGCCTCGGCGGCGGCCCGCACCCGGCCGAACTGCCGCTCGCTGTCCTCGACGGAGGCGAAGGGGACGTTGAACTCGTCCGCGAACCGGGCGGCGAGACGCGGCGTGCGGGTGGCGCCGAGACCGCCGACCAGGACCGGGATCTTCTCCTGCGCGGGCTTGGGCAGCGCGGGCGAGCCGGTGAGGTCGTAGTGGGTGCCGTGGAAGTCGAAGGTCGCGCCCTGCGGCGTCTCCCACAGGCCGGTCACGATCTCCAGCTGCTCCTCGAGGCGGCCGAACTTCTCCTTCGGGAAGGGGATGCCGTACGCCGTGTGCTCCTCCTCGAACCACCCCGCGCCGAGGCCGAGTTCGACGCGGCCACCGGACATCTGGTCGACCTGGGCGACCTGGATGGCGAGGACACCGGGCAGCCGGAAGGTGGCCGCGGTCATCAGGGTGCCGAGCCGGATTCGGCGGGTCTCGCGGGCGAGCCCGGCCAGGGTGATCCAGGCGTCCGTGGGGCCGGGGAGGCCGTCGGCGTCACCCATCTTCAGATAGTGATCGGAGCGAAAGAAGGCGTCGAAGCCCAGATCCTCGGTGGCCTTCGCCACGGTGAGGAGGGTGTCGTAGCTCGCGCCCTGCTGGGGTTCGGTGAAGATGCGAAGATCCATGCCCTCCATCCTCCACACCACGGCCGTCGCTGCCGTCACCGGTCCCCGGGGCCCGGCCCGTCTCTCCCCGGTCGGGTGAAAACCGTCAACGCCGTGCACGGGTGACCACCGGGCCAGTGACCGCCTCCGGCGGTGATCGTTGGCTCGGGCGGAGCCGGACCGCCCGGCGCCCGCGCCGGCGGTGACCGCCGTCGCGTCACCGTGCCGGTCCTCGTGCGGGGGCCGTGGGCCGAGGAGGCCGTCATGTCCGAAGAGTCCGTGCCGGGCGTCGCCCAGCCGAAGGGGCTGCTGCAGCAGATGGAGGAACTGATGGCGGCGCTGAACGCGGACCTGTCGGCACTCGACGCGGACCTCCAGTCGTCGACGGGCACGGTGAGCGCTCCCCGCGAAGAACCGGAGCCGAGCTGAGCCCTCCGGGCGGGGGGCGTGGACTCGGCCGCCCAGAACCGCGGGCCTCGGCATGAACGTCGGCTGCGGAGCCCTGAGCCTTCCCAGCGGTACGAGGAGTCGGCCGCCCGGAACCGCGGGGCCTCGGCTTGAACGTCGGCTGCGGGGCCGGACGCGACGCCGGGGCCCGATCGCTGCGGCCGGCGGGCGACCCCGCCCCGACAGGGCACGTTCCCTGACGAGCGCGCCCCGTCCGAGGCCGGCGCGGTGCTCACCACAGCTGAGCGCGGCCCCGGCAGCCGCGGCGGCACGATCGCTCGGCGGGGGCCTGGCGGGACGGCCGCCCAGCGCGGCACGCGCACAGCGGGGACTCGCGGGCACCGTGCACCCCAGCCGAGGCCACTCGGGTCTGCGCCACAGCGCGAGCACGGAAGGGCTTGTCCCGCGCCTCTCGCCGGAAGCGGGAGCATCCGCAGGCGCGGACGGACCGTAGGCGTCCGCGGCGGACGGCCGGGCGACCGACGGTATGCAGCCGCTCGCCCCGCAGCAGGCGGCTCGCGACAGCGGCGCACGGCGCGCGCGGTCGCTCCGGTGGCGGGCGTCACGGCGATGCGTGGGCCCCCTCGGCTCACCGTTCCGGTAACGCCTCCTCGCGGCCGGCCAGTTTGCGGAGCATCCAGTGGACGCGGTCGCGGGATTCGTCGGCCGCGTCGATCGCCTCCATGCACTGCCAGTACGTGCCCTCGTCGTCCGCCCCGCTGGCGATGCCGACGAGGGCGATGCCGACGTCGGCGAGCAGGGCGTCGAGCGCGAGCAGCGTCTGCCGGGCGTCGTCGAGGGCGGTGAGCTGGGCGGCACGTAATTCGTCCGGGTCGAGGTCGGGCGGGTCCAGCACCCCGCAGCCGCGCCCCGCCAGCTCGGTCAACCCCAGCGCCTCCCCGCGTAGTTCGGGTGGGCCCGAGACCGCGAGACGGCTGCCGATCGCCTGGGCGAGGGCCTGCGCCTGCCAGACCTCACGCAGCACCCGCGACGGATCGCTGCTCGCCGCCAGCGCCCGTCTGCTCGTCAGGATGAGCCTCACCGCGTCCATACGCGCCCCCGGTGGCGATCCGACGTACCTCTCGCACGTCTGCCCGAACTCCCTTGTCCACTACCCAGCGTGAAGGCAGGTGGGACGAAAAGCCAGAGGAAGGCGGAAATCTGCGGACAACAAATCGGTTTCGGGCAGTTGAACGACTGCGGAGAGTGAAAGCGGAGGTATGTCCTCCAACCTCAGCCGGTCACATCGCCGTTGGCGTCGCCGTCGCCCGGCGCCGGGAACCGCTCCTCGTTCCGCTCGATCTTCTCCGCCAGAGCCGTCAGCGGGTCGACGCCGAGCACCTCGCACAGTTGCAGCAGATACGCGAGCACGTCGGCCACCTCGTCGCGGACCCGGTGCGCGGTGTCCGGGTCGCCCATCACCCCCGCCGACTCCTCCGGCGTCAACCACTGGAAGATCTCGACCAGTTCGGCGGCTTCCACGCTCAGCGCGGTCGCCAGGTTCTTGGGCGTGTGGTACGGCTGCCAGTTGCGGGCGGCCGCGAACTCGGCGAGCCTGCGCTGCAACTGCGCCAGATCCGGATGCTTCGTCACGGCTCCAGGTGTACCACCGTGACGCCGTCGATCCCCGCCGCCCACGAGGCGTCGGCCACCGCCCCGACGCAGCGCATATGGCCGCGCTCGCCCATCCGGACCGCCAGCCGGGCGAGTTCGTCACGCTGCACGGTGTCCAGGCAGCGGTCGAAGCCGTCGGCGAGCACGGTCAGCGCCTGCAGAGCCGAGGGCACCTCGCCGGCCGGGTCGACCTCCAGGATGCCGGGCCCGGTGAGCAGCACCAGGGCGAGCGCGAGATAGCGCAACTCGCCGTCGCCGAGCCGGGACAGCGCCGTACGGGTGCCGCCGTCCCGTTCCAGCCAGGCCCGCACCGTTCCGTCGCTGTCGAGTTCGGCCACCACGTCGGCGGCGGGGACGGCGCAGCCTGCGCGCAGAGCGGCGACGAGCAGCGCGTGGCGGCGGCCGCACTCGCCGCGGGTGCGCCACAGGACGTCCGCGAGGTTGTCGCAGCCGCTGAGCAGCCGGCCGGAACCGCCCGGGACGGGCGCCCGCATCCGGGAGGGGCGCGGGTCGCAGGCGAACACCGAGCGCAGCGCGACGACCAGTTGCTCGGCGGCGGCCAGCACATGGCGCTGCCCGTCCGTCTTCCCGGCGACACGCAACGGCAGCAGGGCGGTCCCGAGGCGGTCGTCGGGCAGCGGGGCACGCGTCACCGGGGCGGAGCCCGCGGTGTGCCAGGCGGCCTGCACGGCGCGTCGCCCGGGATCGACGAGCGCGGTCTCCAGCAGGACGGTCCCGCCGGCGGTGAGCCGCTCGCCCACGACGCGCAGTTCCGGCTCGACCTGTACGGCGAGATCGAGCCGTACCGGACCGACGGGGCCGTCGGCCGTACAGCCGATGCGGAATCCCCGCCGCCGCTGGGCGTCGGGCCGGGCCCGCTCCGGGACACAGGCGACCGGGTCCGGGAACGCCTCGGCGAGTCCGGCGCCGCCGGCGAGCCGCGCGAGCGCCGCGTAGGCGCGCAGCGCGCTCGACTTGCCGCTTCCACTGCGCCCGGCGAGCAAGGTGAACGTACCGTCCAGGGGCAGGACGACCCGCCGGTGCATGGCGAAGGCGGACAGCCGCACCTCGGTGACCCGCGGCCGCACCGGCCGCACCACGTCCGGCTCTTCGGAGACCGACAACGACGAGACGGACAACGACGAGGCGGGCAACGACGAAACAGATGACGATGAAACAGACGACGACGAAACGGAAGAAACGCCCATACGGCGGACGCTAGGCCCGCGCCCGCCCAGGGAACCGTTCCGCCGACGTCATCTTCCTTCTAACGGGGGACGACGGACGTGGACGCGGCCCGGCGCTCCCGGACCGCGTCCGACTCGCCTCGCACTGCCCGCACCGGGCCCCGCGCCCGAACCGAGCCGGGGCCGGCCGAGGCGATCCGCATCCGACCGCTCAACTCCCCGACAACCCCGAGTTCTCCATCAGCCCGCTGACCTCCGTGCCGTTCGGGGTGAGGAGGAACACGTTGCGGTCGACGCGGTGCATGCCGCTGGCGAGACCGAAGACCACGCCGGTGGAGAAGTCGAGGACGCGCTTGGCGACCTCCGTCTCGGCGCCGGTCAGGTCGAGGAGGACCGGAATGCCGGCCATCAGCGTCTCGGCGACCTCGCGGGCGTCCGCGAAGACATTGACCCGCAGCACCACGAAGCGGCGCCGCATCTCGGTCTCCGCCTCCGGCAGCGAGCGGTGGTTCACCGCTGACGGCCAGGAGTCGCGACCACGCAGGGGTACGACCTGGGCGAGCCCTTCCCACTGTTCATCGGTGACGTCGTAGCGGTTCACCGTTCCCCCGTTCCGACTCGCACTCATCTCCTGCACCAGGCAATTCTTACGCCAAGTCACCTGTTCGGCCCAACAGCGACACGGTCCGCCACCGGACGAGCCGGTCACACCATCCTGAATGCCGACTTCCTCCCGGACTGCCACCGCTCATCTCGGGCACACCGGAACCTTCACCTCCGGCCGTGCCCCGTTCACCGGGCCCTCTTAGCGTTCCATGCCGTGCACATGGCAGACACACAGGCGGCAGCTCCCGCTCTCCGGCCGCGCCCGGCGCCGGCCGCCCCCCTTCAGGAGCCACCGCCCGCGCAGTGGCACCGCGTCCTCACCCTGCTCGCCGTCATCAGCCTCTTCATCGGCACCCGCACGGTGTGGACGCAGGCGGCGACCCACCGGCTCCCGGTGGCCCTGGTGATCACGGCGTGCTACGCGGCGATCCTGGCGTGCGGGGTGCTCACCGTGGTGACCCGGCGCCACCGCACCCTGGCCCGCCTCGACCTGGCCGTCCTGCTGACCGCGGTGACGCTCACCCTGTGCACCTGGGTGCTGAACCACAACGGCGCCGACGAGGCCGTACTGACCACCCAGGCCGCCCGGGAACTGGTCGCGGGACACCCGGTCTACGGACAGCCCTGGCCCTGGCTGTTCGGCCCCGGCATCGCCCTCACCCCCACCGTCGACGGCGGCTACGACTACACGTACGGCTACCCCCCGCTGGCCCCGCTGCTCACCGCGCCCTTCCTGTGGCTGGGCCACGCGGGCACCCCCGCGACGGTGGTCACCACGGCCGCGCTGCTGGTGGCCGCGATCACGCTGTGGCGGATGCTGCCGGTGCCGTGGCGTTCGGCGGCGACGATGGTCTGCCTCGGCTTCGGGTTCCTGCCCTCCTACGCCCGTCTCGGCTACCCCGCGATGCTGGGCCTCGCGCTGCTGGTGCCGGTGGTGGTGCGCTGGCCCCGGATCGGACGCGGCGGGCGGCTCGGCGCCGCCGGGATCGCCCGGGGCGTGTGCCTGGGCGCGGCGTGCGCGGCGCAACAACTGCCATGGTTCGTCACGCCGTTCCTGCTGGCCGGCCTCTACGCGGTGCGCCGGGGTGAGCTGGGCGGGCGCGGGGCCGGGCGGCTCCTGCTGCGCGTGCTCGGCATCGTCTTCGCCACCTGGCTGCTGATCAACACGTACTTCATCGTGCACGAACCGCGCACCTGGTTCGAGGGCATCCTGCTGCTGATCACGCAGGGCGCGGTGCTGCACGGCCAGGGCCTGAACATCGTGTCGCTGCTGCTGACCGACGGCAGCGACCGGCTGGACTGGTACGGGCACGCGAGCATGCTGCTCCTGGCCGGGCTGCTGGCGGTGTTCGTGCTGTTCGTGCGGCGCCTCGGACCCGCGGCGACCGTGCTGCCGTGGTGCGCGTTCTATCTCGCGACGCGCTCCCAGGACGGCTACTACCTGCTGATGACGCCGCTGTGGCTGGCGGCCGTGGTCACTGCGCCCGCGGCCGAGTTCGCGGGCGCCTGGCAGCCGCGGCCCCGCCGGCTGCCGACCGGCCCACGGCGCCGCGCGGCACTGGCCGCGGCGGGCGCGCTGCTGCTGGCCCCGGCACTGGTGAGCGCCCTGGTCGCGGCGACCGGGACCCCACCTCTGCGGATGCGGGTCACCGAGGTGCGGCACGCCACGCCGAGCAAGGTGTCGCTGCTGACGGTCCACGTCACCAACACCGGCGACCACCCCCTGACGCCCCATTTCATGCTCACCACGGGTGAGGGCATGGGACGGTACTGGACGGTGGTGCGCGGCCCGGCCACCATGCCGGCCCACGGCACGGCCGTCTACGCCCTGCGCCCACCCAAGGGCACGTTCCCCGTCTCCCGCAACAACGCCAGGGTCCGGGTCCGCCTACGCGCCTTCACGGGCGACCCGCAGACCTTGTCGAGCATCGACGTACGACATCTGCTGCTGACGCCCCGCAGATGACGTACCCATGGTGAAGGGCCCGTGCCGAGCCCGGTGGGCGGTGCCACACTGGATCGCGTGGCGGAGACGGATCGGCAGCTCGCCGAGCGGCTGGAGCGGGCCATCATGGGCTTGCTGGAGCGCCGCGCCGACACCGCGTCGATCTGCCCGTCCGACGCCGCCCGCGAGGTCTACGAGGGTGACGACGACGGCTGGCGAGCCCTGATGGAACCGGCCCGACGAGCGGCCTGGCGCCTGGTGGCGGCCGGCAAGGCAGAAGTGACCCAGGCCGGCCGGCCCGTCACGGAGACCGAGGCCCGCGGACCCCTCCGCATCCGTCGCCCCCGGAGATGACGGGCCCCGCACCGGGCGCTGGTGGTCCCGGCCGCCCGCCCGTGGAGCGGCTGCGCGCCCGCGACGATCACGGGCGCGGCCGCCACCGGGCGGACGACCGGGTCAGTGGCCCTTGGCCACCGGCTCCAGAATCGCCACACACTCCACGTGCGACGTCATCGGGAACAGGTCGAAGGCCCGCAGCATCCGCACCCGGTACCCACCGTCCCGGAAATAGCCCAGGTCCCGGGCCAGCGCGGCGGGGTCGCAGGCCACGTACGCGATGCGGCGGGCGCCCAGGGACGACAGGTGGGCCACCGTCGCTCGGCCGGCGCCCGCGCGGGGCGGGTCGAGGACGATGAGGTCGACCTCCGTGATGCCCGTGCGCGGCAGCACCGACTCGACCTTGCCCTGCTCGATGCGGACCCGGGGGAAGTCGGCGAGGTTGTGCCGGGCGTCCTCGACGGCGCGCTTGCCGGACTCGATGCCGAGTACCGCGCCCTGCTCGCCGAGGCGGTCGGCGAGCGCGCCCGCGAACAGGCCGACACCGCAGTACAGGTCCAGCGCCATCTCGCCCTTGCGCGGCAGCAGGCCCTGCATGACCGCCGTGACGAGGGTGTCGGCGGCCTTCGGGTGGACCTGCCAGAAGCCGCCGCTGCCGACGCGGTAGGTGCGGTCGTCGGCGCGCTCGCGGACGAAGGGGCGGCCGTGGACGCGGTGCACGCCGCCGTCCTTCTCCTCCACGCGCATCACGGAGACCGGACGGTCCAGTTCGACCAGAGGCAGACGGGCGCCCGGGCGGGGGGTCAGGATCACCTGACGGTCCTGGGAGCCGGTCGCGGCGATCGCCTCGACCGACTCCATGCCGGACCAGTCACGCTGCTCGATGCCCAGCTCGCTGACGCCCTCGGCCGCGATCATGCAGTGGTCGATGCGCTCGACCTCGTGGGAGCGGTGACGGCGCAGACCGGCGTGGCCCTCGGCGTCGACGGCGTACTGCACGCGGGTGCGCCACTGCGGGACCTGGCCCGCGGGCAGCTTGTCGCCCTCGGCCGGGACCACCGTGCCGTCCCAGCCGGCCTCCTCGGGGGTCAGGCCCGCGAGCCGCTTGAGCTGCTCGGCGATGACCTCGCCCTTCATCCGCCGCTGGGCGCCCGGCTTGGCGTGCTGCCAGTCGCAGCCGCCGCAGCGGCCGGGGCCGGAGAAGGGGCAGGGCGCCTCGACGCGGTCCTTGGACGCCTCGAGGATCTCCACGGCGTCCGCGCGCAGGAAACGCGCGCCCTCCTCGCCCTCGGTCACCCGGGCCACGACCCGCTCGCCGGGCAGCGTGTGCCGGACGAACAGGACCTGGCCCTCGGACGTGCGGGCGATGCAGTGACCGCCGTGGGCGACGGGGCCGATCTCGACCTCGTACTCGGCCCCGACCAGCGACCCCGCCTGCGACTTCTTCTCTTCTGCCTGCATGGCGGGGTGACTCCAGATCGGGTGAGGGGTGCGAGCGGACAACAGCCCACCAGTCTACGTGCTGCGCACGACCACCGGCGTCCCCGCCCGACCGCCGGTCCCCCGGCCCTCCCACCGGCGCGACGGCCGGTTCACGGCCCACCCCGCCCCGTCCGTGCGACGGCCCCCGGCCCCATCGGTGCGATGGCCGGTTCACGGCCCCCGCACACCCGTCCGCGTCGCGGCCGGTTCACGGCATCCGTGTCAGGGCCGCTTCACGGCCTGCCGGGCACCACCGGCGCCACGGCCGGTTCACGGCACCCGCACGCCACCGGCACTACTGCCGGTTCCCGGCCTCCTTCGCCCGTTCCGCCTGCGTCAGCGGACCACGCCGTACGGAACCCGGCGCGTTCCACTCCTGCCGCCTGCGGGCCCGCTTCTTGGCGGCCTCGGAGGACTCCAGCTGGAAGGGCACCGAGGTGACCATGATGCCCGGTGTGAACAGCAGCCGGCCCTTGAGCCTGAGCGCGCTCTGGTTGTGCAGGAAGTGCTCGTACCAGTGACCGACCACGTACTCCGGGATGATCACCGAGACCGCGTCGCGGGGGCTCTCCTTGCGCAGGCTCCTGACGTACTCGATGACCGGCCGCGTGATCTCGCGGTACGGCGAGTCCAGCACCTTCAGCGGTACGTCGATGCCGCGCCGCTCCCACTCCTCGCGCAGCGCCTTGGTCTCGGCCGGGTCGACGTTGACCGTGAGCGCCTCGAGGGAGTCGGAGCGCATCAGCTTGGCGTAGGCGAGCGCGCGCAGCGTCGGACGGTGGATCTTGGAGATCAGGACCACCGAGTGGACGCGCGAGGGGCGGACCATGTCGTCGCTGGGGCCCTCGGGTGCGGCGATCTCCGCGGCCACGGCGTCGTAGTGACGCCGGATCGCGGTCATCGTCACGTAGAAGATGCACATGCCGAGCAGGGCGACCCAGGCGCCGTGCGTGAACTTGGTGATCAGCACGACGACCAGCACCAGGCCGGTGAAGAAGGCGCCGAAGGTGTTGATCGCGCGGGAGCGGATCATGTGGCTGCGCTTGGCCTGGTCCTTCTCCGCGGCCAGGTGGCGGTTCCAGTGCCGGACCATGCCGATCTGGCTGAGCGTGAAGGACACGAACACGCCGACGATGTACAGCTGGATCAGCCGCGTGGAGTCGGCGCCGTAGATGAGGACCAGCAGGGTCGCCGTGCCGGCCAGCAGCACGATGCCGTTGGAGAAGGCGAGGCGGTCGCCGCGGGTGTGCAGCTGACGCGGCAGGTAGCGGTCCTGGGCGAGGATCGAGCCGAGCACCGGGAAGCCGTTGTAGGCGGTGTTGGCGGCGAGGAACAGCACCAGCGCGGTGGCCGCGGCCAGCACGACGAAGAAGAAGCTGCCCTTGCCGAACACGGCCTCGGCGACCTGGGTGATCACCGGGTTCTGGACATAGCCGGTGCCGACGCCGACGCCGTTCTTCAGCAGGTCGGTGGCCGGGTTCTCGGCCATGCGGACCTTGGTGGTCAGGGCGAGGACGATGATGCCGCAGAACATGGTGACGGCGAGCAGGCCCATGGCCGCCAGCGTGGTCGCCGCGTTCTTCGACTTGGGCTTGCGGAAGGCGGGCACGCCGTTGGAGATCGCCTCGACACCGGTGAGCGCGGCACAGCCGGAGGAGAAGGCGCGCAGCAGCAGGAAGACCAGCGCGAAGCCGGCCAGGCCCTGGTGCTCGGCCTTGATGTGGAAGTCGGCGGTGGGCGCGCGCATGGTGTCGCCGAGGACCAGGCCGCGGAAGGCGCCCCAGGCGATCATGATGAAGACGCCGGCGACGAAGACGTACGTCGGGATCGCGAAGAGTTTGCCGGACTCCTTCACGCCGCGCAGGTTCATCAGCGTCAGCAGGACGATCACGGCGACGGCACAGGCCACCTTGTGCTCGACGACGAACGGGATCGCCGAGCCCAGGTTCTCGATGCCGGAGGAGATCGACACCGCGACGGTCAGGACGTAGTCGACGAGCAGCGCGCTCGCCACGGTCAGACCGGCTTTGGGGCCGAGGTTGGTGGTGGCGACCTCGTAGTCGCCGCCACCGCTGGGGTAGGCGTGCACGTTCTGTCGGTACGAGGCGACGACCGTGAACATCAGCACGACCACCGCGAGGGCGATCCAGGGGCTGAAGTGGTACGCCGACACGCCCGCGATGGACAGGACCAGCAGCACCTCCCCTGGCGCATAGGCCACGGAGGACAACGGGTCGGAGGCGAAAACGGGAAGGGCGATGCGCTTCGGCAGGAGCGTTTCGCCCAGCCGATCACTGCGCAGTGCGCGCCCGATGAGAATCCGTTTGGGCACGTCGGTCAGTTTGGACACAACAGAGGATCGTAAGCCTTCGAACACGGGCTCGCCCACCTGCCGTGGCCGATCTGCCGCACGAGTGGAATCGGCGCTTCACAGCGCTACGGATTCCGCAGGTCGGGCGGTTGCCGTGCCTAGATGGCTGGACTCCCGCCCCCCGCCGCACCTCGGAGGTCACCGTGCCCGCCACCGCAGAGCTGATCGGCGCCGCCGTCGCACTCCTCGGCCTCGGATTCCTCACCCTGCGCAGCGTGCGCAGCATCACTCGCCGGCGGACCGCGCAGCCCCGCTAGGCCCCTCGTGCGGATCATCCCGGCGTCGCCGGCCCGGCACGCGCGGCGTGACAACGGCGGGCCCAATCGGGCCCGGGGGTGCACAGCCCGCGCCGCCCCTGTGTAGCTTGGTCGCCGGTCTGAGACCCTGTTGAAGCCAAGTGAGATCTCTTGACACCGGAAGGACGGTCGTGCACATCGTCATCATGGGCTGCGGCAGAGTGGGTTCCGCTCTCGCCCAGACCCTGGAGCAGCAGGGGCATACGGTCGCTGTGATCGACCAGGACCCCACCGCCTTCCGACGCCTCGGTTCCTCGTTCGGGGGCCGCCGGGTCACCGGGGTCGGCTTCGACCAGGACACCCTGCGCGAGGCCGGCATCGAGGAGGCGGGCGCCTTCGCCGCGGTCTCCAGCGGCGACAACTCCAACATCATCGCCGCCCGCGTGGCGCGTGAGATGTTCGGTGTCGAGAACGTGGCGGCCCGTATCTACGACCCCCGGCGCGCCGAGGTCTACCAGCGCCTCGGCATCCCCACGGTCGCCACGGTGCGCTGGACCGCCGATCAGATGCTGCGCCGACTGCTGCCCTCCGGCTCCGAGCCGCTGTGGCGTGACCCCACCGGGGGCGTCCAGCTCGCCGAGGTGCACGCCTCGGCGGCCTGGGTCGGCCACAAGATCAGCAAGCTGCAGGAGGAGACGGGCGTCCGGGTGGCGTTCCTGACCCGCCTCGGCGAGGCGATCCTGCCCACCTCGCAGACGGTGCTGCAGGAGGGCGACCTGGTGCACGTGATGATGCGCACCGACGAGGTGGAGAAGGTCGAGGCGGCGTTCGCCAAGGGCCCTGAAGAGGAGGGCGGGCACTGATGAGGGTCGCCATTGCCGGTGCCGGCGCGGTGGGCCGCTCGATCGCGGGCGAGCTGCTGGAGAACGGCCACGAGGTGCTGCTGATCGACAAGGCGCCGACCGCGATCTCGGTCGAGCGCGTCCCGCAGGCGGAGTGGCTGCTCGCCGACGCCTGCGAGATCACTTCCCTGGACGAGGCGGCGCTCCAGCGCTGCAACGTCGTGATCGCCGCGACCGGCGACGACAAGGTCAACCTCGTCGTCTCCCTGCTGGCTAAGACGGAGTACGGCGTTCCGCGCGTCGTGGCCCGGGTCAACAACCCGAAGAACGAGTGGCTCTTCAACGAGTCCTGGGGCGTGGACGTGGCCGTCTCCACCCCGCGCCTGATGTCGGCCCTGGTCGAGGAGGCGGTGAGCGTCGGCGACCTGGTCCGGCTGCTGCGCTTCAGCCACGGCGACGCGAACCTGGTCGAGCTGACCCTGCCGGAGGAGTCGGCGCTGGCCGGCACGCAGGTCGGGGATGTCGAGTGGCCGCAGGACACCTCGCTGGTCACGATCATCCGCGGCACCCGGGTGCTCACGCCGTCCCGCGAGGACTCCCTGGAGCCGGGCGACGAGCTGCTGTTCGTGGCCGCCCAGGCCCGCGAGGGCCAGCTGGAGGACCTGCTGTCGGTGCGACGCGACGACAGCTGACGGTTCGCTCCGCTCGGATACGGCGATGGGGGCGCCCGGTGATCACCGGGCGCCCCCATCGCCGTGCCCGGCAGCCTTTGCCGGCCGCCGTGCGGCGAGCGCGGTGCGTCGGCCGCCGGACGGCCGGTGCGGACGGCGGCTGCGGCTTTGGGTGCGACTGCTGTACGGCCGCCGGCGCGGGCGGCGAGCCCCGGGCGTCGGCGGCGGCTGCGGCTGCCGTACGACCGGCACGGGCGGCGGGCACCGCGCGGCGAGCCCTGGGCGTCGGCTGCCGTACGGGCGGCACCGATGCCGGCGTACGGCGGCACCGGCGTCGGCGTACGGCGGCACCGGTGCCGACGGACAGCGGCGTCGGCTGTCGCACTGCCGCGGCGTCTGCCTCGGCGAGTCACGGCACCGCGGCAGACGCGCGTCGCCGTGATCCCGCGACCTCTTCCCCGCGCCGCACCGGGCCCTGTGCCGCGTGAGGCGCCTAGGCCTGCCTGCGGTGACGGCCGCCGGTCGGCTCCGCGGTGTCCGCGGCGTCCGGGTCGTCGCCGCGCTGCGCGGCCAGGGCCGCCGCCTTGCGCTCCTCCTCGGCCTTCTCCTCCGCCTCCATCTCCGCGAACACGTCGATCGGCGCCGGTGCCTTCGCCAGGAAGACCCATGTCAGCCAGACGGCGAGCAGGAACGGCGGGATCTTCAGCGCGACCAGCACCCAGCCGAGCTGCGTGGTGTCGGCCCACCAGTACAGCGGGAAGAGGATCGCGCACTTCGCGAGCAGGATCAGGCCCCAGGCCCAGCTGGCCTTGGCGTACGCCTTCTTCCGGCCCGGGTTGCGGGTGCGCCAGGAGAGGTTCTCCTTGAACACCGGACCGAGGATCAGACCGATCAGCGGGACCCCGGCGAGCGTGGTCACGATGTACGCCAGCGCCAGGCCCAGGGTGTAGAGCATGCCCGGCAGGTAGAAGTCCTTGGCGTTGCCGGTCATCATCGCGAAGACGACACCGAAGGCGACGCCGAAGACGCCGCTGAAGGCGTGCTTGACGGTGTCCTTCATCGCGAGCCGCACCACGACCAGCACCAGGGACACGGCCACCGCGGCGATCGCCGACAGATGGAGGTCCTTGTTGATCGTGTAGATCGTGACGAAGAGGAGGCCGGGGACCACCGTCTCGACCATGCCCCGCACTCCGCCGAACGCCTCGAACAGCGCGGCCTCCGTCACCGCCCGGGCGTCGTTGGCAGATGTGTCGTCGGTCGGCTTGTCGAGTGACGTCACCGGCTACTCCCGTCCGAGGGGTCGCAGTTCGTATTTGGGGTTGAACAGCACCCGGCGGCCCCGGCTCATCGAGATCCGGCCCGATGCGATCAGCTTGCGCCCCGGTTCTATCCCGACGATGGAGCGCCGGCCGAGCCACACCACGTCCAGCGCGGCGGTGCCGTCGAACAGCTCCGCTTCCAGAGCCGGGACACCCGCACGCGGACGCAGCGTGACCGTGCGCAAGGTACCAGTAACCGTAACGATCTGACGGTCCTTGCAGTCACCGATCCGGGTACAGCCCGCCGTCGCGGCGTCCTCGCGCAGCTCCTCGGACTCCAGGTCCTCCTGCGACGAGGAGAGCCGGTCGAGCATCCGCCGGAACCGGCCCGCCGGCTTTTCGGAACGAGGAACAGCACTCATATCTGAAGCGTACCGGGGTGCACTGACCGCTACGTAGTCCCCGTGTCTGCCCTCACACGCCCTGCCCGGCCGGCAGCGGGGCACGGCCCGCGCTACCGCTCGAACCGGTAGCCCATGCCCGGCTCGGTGATGAAGTGCTTGGGGTGCGAAGGGTCGGCCTCCAGCTTGCGGCGCAGCTGCGCCATGTACACGCGCAGGTAGTTCGTCTCCGTCCCGTACGACGGCCCCCACACCTCCTGCAGCAGCTGCTTCTGGCCGACCAGACGGCCGCTGTGGCGCACCAGGACCTCCAGCAGATGCCACTCCGTGGGCGTCAGGCGTACGTCCCGGCCGCCGCGGTTGACCTTCTTCGCGGCCAGGTCGACGGTGAACTCGGCCGTCTCCACCGTCACCTCCTCCTCCCCGGCCCCGACGGGCTCGGCGCGGCGCACGGCGGCCCGCAGCCGGGCGAGCAGTTCGTCCATGCCGAAGGGCTTGGTGACGTAGTCGTCGGCGCCGGCGTCCAGCGCCTCCACCTTCTCGTCGGAGGAGTGCCGCGCGGAGAGCACGATGATCGGCACCCGGGTCCAGCCGCGCAGCCCCTTGATCACCTCGACGCCGTCCATGTCCGGCAGACCCAGGTCGAGCACCACCACGTCGGGGTGGCGGGCGGCCGCGAGCTTCAGGGCACCGGCGCCGTCGTGCGCCGCGTCGACCTCGTACTTGCGGGCCTTGAGGTTGATCACGAGGGCGCGCACGATCTGCGGCTCGTCCTCGATCACGAGCACCCGGGTCATGTGGCCTGCCTTTCTGAGGGAACCGACTGAACCGCCGCGTACCGCGCCGGCTCCCGCGGGGGCGGGCCGACGGCCGCACGGAGCCTCAGGACCATGGTGAGACCGCCGCCGGGGGTGTCCTCGGCGTCGAGGGATCCGCCCATCGCCTCGGCGAAGCCGCGCGCCACGGCCAGGCCGAGGCCGACGCCGGCGCCGCGCGGTGCGTCGCCGTAGCGCTGGAAGGGCGCGAAGATGCGTTCCTTGGCCTCGTCCGGGACGCCCGGGCCGCGGTCGACGACCCGGACCTCGACCCGGTCGGCCATGGCGCTCGCGGCCACCAGCACGGGCCGCTCGGGCGGGCTGTACTTGACGGCGTTCTCCACGAGGTTGGCCACCGACCGCTCCAGCAGGCCGGCGTCGACGGCGACCATGGGCAGCGTCTCGGGGATGTCCAGCTCGACGCTGCCCTCGGGGACTCCGCCGAGCGCCATCGGCACCACCTCGTCGACATCGATCTCGCGGATGATCGGGGTGACCGTGCCGGTCTGCAGCCGGGACATGTCGAGCAGGTTGCCGACCAGGTGGTCGAGCCGGTCGGCACCCTCCTCGATCGCCGCCAGCAGTTCCGCCTGATCCTCCTCGGACCACTCGACGTCGTCGGAACGCAGCGAGGAGACCGACGCCTTGATCCCGGCGAGCGGGGTGCGCAGGTCGTGGCTGACGGCGGCGAGCAGCGCGGTACGGATGCGGTTGCCCTCGGCCAGCTCCTTGGCCTGGTCGGCCTCCTGCTGGAGCCGCCGGCGGTCCAGGACCACGGCGGCCTGCGCGGCGAACGCGGCGAGCACCCGCCGGTCCTCGGCGGGCAGCACCCGCCCGGTCAGCGCCAGGGCCATGTGGTCACCGACCGGCATGTCCACATCGGCGTCCTCCGGCCGCTCCACGGGTCTGCCGAGCCCCGCGCGCCCGGCGCAGGTCCACGGCGCGACGTCGCTCTCGCGCTCCAGCAGGGCCGCCGACTCCATGCCGAAGGTCTCCCGCACCCGCTCCAGCAGCGCCTCCAGGCTGGTCTCGCCGCGCAGCACGTTCCCGGCGAGGAAGGACAGGATCTCCGACTCCGCGCGCAGCCGGGACGCCTGCTGGGTGCGCCGGGCGGCGAGGTCGACGACGGAGGCCACCGACACCGCCACCGACACGAAGATCACCAGGGCGAGGATGTTCTTCGGGTCGGCGATCGTGACCCGGTGCACGGGCGGCGTGAAGAACCAGTTCAGCATCATCGAGCCGAAGGCCGCCGCGGCCAGCGCCGGCAGCAGCCCGCCGACCAGGGCCGCCGCCACCGTCAGCCCGAGGAACAGCAGCATGTCGTTGGTCAGCCCCAGCGACGCGTCGATCCCGGTCAGCAGCAGCGTCATCAGCACCGGACCGGCGCCGCCCAGCAGCCAGCCTCCCACCACCCGTGACCGCCCGAGCCGGGCGCCGCGCGCGATGGGCAGCCCGCGGCCCTTGGCGACCTCCTCGTGCGTGACGATGTGCACGTCGAGGTCGGGCCCGGACTCACGGGCGACCGTGGCGCCGACGCCGGGCCCGAAGACGTACTGCCAGCTCTTGCGGCGCGAGGAGCCGAGCACGATCTGGGTGGCGTTGACCCCGCGGGCGAACGCCAGCAGGGCGGCGGGGACGTCGTCGCCGACGACATGGTGGAACGTGCCGCCCAGATCTTCCACGAGCGTGCGCTGCACGGCCAGCTCCTTGGGCGAGGCGGCGGTGAGGCCGTCACTGCGGGCGATGTACACCGCGAGCACCTCCCCTCCCGCTCCCTTCTCCGCCAGCCGCGCCGCCCGCCGGATCAGCGTGCGCCCCTCGGGGCCGCCGGTCAGGCCCACCACGATCCGCTCGCGCGAGCCCCATATCGCCGACACCCGGTGCTCGCTGCGGTACCGCTGGAGATAGGCGTCCACCCGGTCCGCCACCCACAGCAGCGCCAGCTCCCGCAGCGCCGTCAGGTTGCCGGGCCGGAAGTAGTTCGACAGGGCGGCGTCGACCTTGTCCGGCTGGTAGATGTTGCCGTGCGCCATCCGGCGGCGCAGCGCCTCCGGCGACATGTCCACCAGCTCGATCTGGTCCGCCCGGCGCACCACTTCGTCCGGCACCGTCTCCTGCTGGCGCACCCCCGTGATCGACTCGACCACGTCGCCGAGCGACTCCAGGTGCTGGATGTTGACCGTGGACACCACGTCGATGCCGGCGGCCAGCAGCTCCTCGACGTCCTGCCAGCGCTTGGCGTTGCGCGAGCCGGGGACGTTGGTGTGGGCCAGCTCGTCCACCAGCGCCACCTGCGGGCGACGGGCCAGCACCGCGCCGACGTCCATCTCGGTGAAGCGCGCCCCCCGGTGCTCCAGCTCCCGGCGCGGCACCGTCTCCAGTCCGTGCGCCATCACCTCGGTACGCGGTCGCCCGTGGTGCTCGACGAACCCCACGACGCAGTCCGTACCGCGCTCGACACGCCGGTGCGCCTCGGAGAGCATCGCGTACGTCTTGCCGACGCCGGGTGCCGCTCCCAGGTAGATCCGAAGCTTGCCGCGTGCCATGAACCCATTGTCTTCCGTTGTGACTGCCCCTACGCAGCGTCGACCTTACGACGCGCGAGAACGGCAAAAGGGACGTGCGGGCGGGCAGCGGACACCTTTGACGCGACTCTGACGCGCAGGAGAACGGCACGCGAGACGCAGCGGACAGGTCCGACCGGGCCTGCGCGTCGGCTCGCCTGCTCTTGGGCTCCTTGCGCTCCAGCTCCCGGGTCCCGCTCTCAGGCTCCCGCGTCCGCCTCGACGATCTCGCCGTCTCTCAGCTCCAGGACCCGGTCGGCCAGGTCCAGCAGTGTGGCGTCGTGCGTGGCGACCAGAGCCGTGACGT
Source organism: Streptomyces sp. NPDC028635 (assembly GCF_040637635.1). Lineage (NCBI taxonomy): Bacteria > Bacillati > Actinomycetota > Actinomycetes > Kitasatosporales > Streptomycetaceae > Streptomyces > Streptomyces sp. NPDC028635. The sequence goes on from NZ_JBEZWX010000004.1 coordinate 229,069, forward strand.
TCTCACTGTGGACGACCGCGCGCAGCAGCTCCATCACGGCGTGGCCGGTCTCCGCGTCCAGCTGTCCTGTCGGCTCGTCGGCTATGAGGAGCGCCGGCTCGTTGGCCAGGGCGCGGGCGATGGCCACCCGCTGCTGCTGGCCGCCGGACATCTCACCGGGGCGCTGCGCGGCGTGCTCGCCGAGGCCGACGAGGGACAGCAGCAGTTCCACGCGCTGTTCGCGCTCGCGCGGGTCGGCGCGGCGCAGGCGCATCGGCACGCCCACGTTCTCGGCGGCGGTGAGGATCGGGATGAGGCCGAAGGACTGGAACACGAATCCGATCCGGTCCCGGCGCAGGGCGAGCAGCCCCTCCTCCCCCAGGTCGGACAGATCGCTGCCGTCGACGGTCACCCGGCCACGGTCCGGCTGGTCGAGCCCGCCGACGATGTTGAGCAGCGTCGTCTTGCCGGAGCCCGAGCGGCCCTTGAGGGCGACGAGTTCGCCGCGTGGGATCTCGAAGGAGACACCCCGCAGCGCGTGGACGGCGGCCGCGCCTTCGCCGTAGGATTTGTGCACGTCCTCGACGCGCACCATCGTCTCGGTGACGACCTTCGTCATGTGTGCTCCCCCTGTTCCCCCGTGGACCCGCTGTGTGCGGACCGGGCGCCAGTATCACCAGCGGGCGCCCGGTCCCTCAATGTTTCCCGCTCCCGTTCCGCGCTCTCACTTCCTCATCGGACGAGACCCCCTCAGCGGTTCACGCCGGATTGTCACCGTGGGTGAGCGTTTCCCAGGCCACGAACAAGTTGTTGCTTCCGGCCGGGCGGTTGCGCTCGGTCAGGGCCTGGGTGTTGGTCATGGCGACGCCGAGGCGGTTGTGCAGCGCGTTGTACCCGACCTCGGTGACCGGGCCCAGTCCGAGCTTGAGCGAACCGCCGCACAGCCAGCTCGGGACGGCCGTGCCCAGTTCGTAGCGGGACTGGAAGCCCAGCGCCTGCCGCAGCCGCTCGCCGACGTCGGTGCCGTACAGGTCCTGTCCCTGGATGCGGCTGGTCTCGGCGACGTGGGAGATGGCGGAGATGCCGTAACCGGTGTGCACGAAGTCGCGGCAGGTCTCCTGGGTGAGGCCGGTGACGAAGGTGGACTGGCCCTGCCAGTACTTGACGATCTTGTCGCGGGTGTCGAGGTGCTGGCTCGGGACGGTCTTCGGCAGGTCGCCGTCGGAGGCGAGGTAGACGTAGGCGGCGGTCCGGGTCCGGAAGGTGGCCATGGCCTTGTCGTACGAGGTCCTGTCCTCCAGGAAGACGGAGATCCCGATCGCGGCCTCCGTCATGGACAGCTCCCAGTTGCCGTTGGAGTTCGAGCCGTTGATCACCTCGGGCAGGTAGACGTTCCGCAGCATGGTGGCGAAGCGGCCGGCGTTCGGCCAGCCGCCCGGGTACGCGTACTTGATGATCTCGGCGGCGCGCGGCCAGGTGGAGCCGGCCCATCCGGTCTGCAGGGGTGCGTTGCTGTTGGTGTGGTCCTGGATCACGGCGGACCAGGCGTCCATCAGCTGGATGGCCTTCTTCGCATACCGGTCGTCGCGGGTGACGTACCAGGCGAGCGCGTCGGTGTAGGCGGCGAGGGCGTCCTCGCGTTCGTCGGTGCAGCCGTAGTTCGGGTTGGAGTACGAGCCGCACTCGACGATCGCACGGGGTGCCGGGGTGCGGTTCAGATCGGCGTACTTGCTCGCCAGCAGCTGGTCGAAGGCGCCCTTCCAGGGCTGCGCGCCGTCCAGTACCCGGGCGCGGGCGAAGTCCAGCTGACTGCGGGAGACGGTGACTCCGGGATGGGCGAAGGCGGTGGGCGCGGAGTGGGCGGCGGGCGCGGTGAAGGCGCCCATGAGGAGGGAGGCCACCCCGGCGAGCAGTGCGGCACGACGCATAGCGACTCCGTTCTGATATGTGAACGTGGAGCGCCCCTGTGAACTCAGGCGTTGGCCGGAGACCATAGGTACGGACCAATGCGCCGTCAAGGGGTCACGTACACGGAAGCGGGGTCACGTACACGGAACAGAAGGAGTCGAGGCGCGGCGGGAGACGTCCCGACGCACGTAAGGGCCGCACCCCGTCACGGGAGTGCGGCCCTTACGTCGCTCGATCGAGCGGGTGTCTAGCGGACCTCGGTGATCTCCGGTCCGCGCTGCAGCTGGCCCATGCCTCCGGAGAAGCGCGAGCCCTCCTCCTGCTGCTGCACGCCCTCGGGCACCATCTGCGCGTCGTTCGGCAGCTTCAGCACGATCGGGTCGCGCGGTGCCATCGGCCCCTCGCCCCGGACCACGACCGTGTCCCGGAAGATCTGCTCCAGCAGGCCGGCGGCCTGCGGCTGCACCGCGCCCTGCCCGGAGATCACACCGCGCAGGAACCAGCGGGGGCCGTCCACACCGACGAACCGCACGACCTGGAAGCCGCCCGTGCCGTCGGGCAGCTGCACCGGCACCTGGGCACGCAGCTCCCAGCCGAGCGGGCCCTCGACCTCGTCGACGATGCCACCCTGCTGGGTGATGCCGGAGCCGATCTCCTCGCGCACCTCGCCCCAGATGCCCTCGCGCTTGGGCGCGGCGAAGGCCTGCAGCTGGATCGCGCTGTCGCGCAGGACGACGGTCGCCGCGACGATCGCGTCGCCCGCGACCTCCACGCGCAGTTCCATGCCGTCGACGCCCGGCACGAACAGACCTCCGAGGTCCACGCGGCCCTCGGCCGGGTCGCGCACCTCGGAGACGTCCCAGGGCCCGTCGGGCCGCGGTTCCGGCTCGAGCCGTACGCGCTCGCGCTCGCCCTCTTCGTCCGCCTCGGTGTCGACGCTGTCGACGACCTGCTCGGCCTCGCCGGCCGCGTCCTCGGCGGCGCCCTTCTTATTGCGACGTCCGAACACGTCACTGTCCTTCCCGGTCGGATACGACCGAAGCGTATCGATTCCCACCCGTCGGGCCGCCCTCGGCGACCTGACCGCTCGTGCCGCTCTCACCGCCCACCGCGGCATGGCCCCCGGTGGACCCGAAGCCCCCCTCGGCCCGTGCCGAGTCGGGAAGTTCCGCCACCTCCTGGAAGCGGACCCTCTCGACCTGCTGGACGACCAGTTGGGCGATCCGGTCGAAGCGCTCGAACCGCACGGACTCGCGCGGGTCGAGATTCACCACGATCACCTTGATCTCCCCACGGTACCCGGCATCAACCGTCCCCGGGGCATTCACCAGGGCGACACCGCAGCGGGCGGCCAGGCCGGAACGCGGGTGCACGAAGGCCGCGTACCCCTCCGGCAGGGCCACAGACACCCCGGTGGGCAGCACCGCGCGCTCCCCGGGGGCGAGTTCGCAGGCCTCGGTGGTGCGCAGATCGGCTCCCGCGTCCCCGGGGTGCTCGTACTCCGGCAGCGGCACCTCGGGATCGATGCGGCGCAGGAGCACCCGCAGCGGCTCGCGGCTCACGGGTTCACCTCGAAGGCGCGGGCCCGGCGCAGCTGGTCCGGGTCGTTCATGGCGGCCAGGATCTCCTCCTGGCGGCCGTGGTCGACGAAGTGGTCGACCTTGACCTCGATGAACAGGGCTTCGGCGCGTACGGCGACGGGACCGTCGGGACCGCCGATGCGGCCGGTGGCGGTGGAGTAGATCTTCCGTCCGGCCACGGCCGTGACCTCGGCCTCCAGGAACAGGGTGGTACCGACCGGCACCGGCCGCACGAAGTCGGTCTCCAGCCGTCCGGTGACGGCGATCGTGCGCAGCAGCCAGTTCAGCGAGCCCAGCGTCTCGTCGAGCGCGGTGGCCAGGACGCCGCCGTGGGCGAGGCCGGTCGCGCCCTGGTGGGCGGGCTGCACGGTGAACTCCGCGGTGATGCTGACGCCGTCACCGGCGCGGGCCGCGAGGTGCAGTCCGTGCGCCTGCCCGCCGCCGCAGCCGAAACACTGTTCGTAGTGCGCGCCGAGGAGCTCACCGGGTGCGGGAGCGTCGGGATGCCGCACGGGTGGCGCGGCGTCGGCCGGAGGCTGAAGAGCTGGGGAAGTACCACTCACAGCCGCAGACCTTACCCGCCCACCCGTACCCCTCGACCAGTCCTGCCCGGCCCCCCGGGGGCCACCACCGCCGGCGGGGTGGGCGCGGGGGGGGCGGCGCCTGATTGCGGGGACGTCCGCGGACCGTGCCAAGCTTGGCTCCATGCAGCTCTCCGCCACCCCCTACGAAGAACGCCTCACCGCCCCCCGTTCGTGGTGGCTGGTCTCCTTCCTCGTGGGCCTCGCGCTCGCCCTGGTCTTCCTGCCTTTCGGCACGCTGCCGACGCTCGGCGCCCTGGTCGGCGGTACGGCCGTGTCGGCGGTCGTGGCCAGCGCGTACGGCTCGCTGCGCATCCGCGTGGTGAACGGCTTCCTGATCGCCGGCGAGGCGAAGGTCCCCGTGTCGGCGCTGGGCGAGGCGGAGGTGCTGGACGCGGAGGAGGCGCGCGCCTGGCGCACCTACAAGGCGGACACGCGCGCGTTCATGCTGCTGCGCGCCTATATCCCGAGGGCGCTGAAGGTCGAGGTCACCGACCCGGCCGACCCGACCCCGTACCTGTACCTGTCGACGCGTGAGCCGGAGCGGCTGGCCGAGGCGCTGAAGACGGCGCGGGAGGCGGCGGCCCAGCAGGGCTCGTAGCCGCCCCAGGGGCCCGGCCGAGCGCCCGGTGGGCCCCCGCGGGCCCGGGGCTCAGTTCTCCAGGTCCTTGGTGTTCTCCAGGCCCTTGGTCAGCTCGCCCATCGTCAGGGGCTCGTCCGGCTGCTCCAGGGGCGGCAGCTCGTCGAGGGCTCCCCAGGGCACCTGCATCGTGCGCAGGTCGGTGCGCACGCGCCCGGCGAGCCTGCGGGTCTCGCGGCGGTTCATGACCGCGCCGACCGCGGCGCCGACCATGAACGGCATCAGATTGGGCAGATCGCGCACCAGGCGCTTCATGATCTGCTGGCGCAGTTCGCGCTTCATCCGGCCACCGAGGGCCGCGTCGAAGGTCGACGGTTTCATCACGTCGATGCCCCGCTCGCCGGACCAGGCACGCAGGTAGGCCGTGCTGCGGTCCTTGAGGGAACCGGGCGGTCGCACGCCGTAGACCTCGTGCAGCTCGGCGATGAGCTTCAGCTCGATCGCCGCGACGCCGGTGATCTCGGCGGCCAGCTGGGCCGGCATGGCGGGCGGCACGGGCAGCATCGCCGCCGCGCCCACTCCGGCTCCGACCGTCGCCGTCGACGTGGTGGCGCCGGCCACGAGCTTGTCCGCCAGCTGCTCCGGTCCGAGGCCGGGGAACTGCGCGCGCAGTGTCGCGAGATCGCGTACGGGCACGCGTGGGGCGAGGTCGATGATCCGGTCGGCGAGATAGCTCAGGCCCGCGCGGGCGCGGTCCTTTCCCTTGCTCGCGCCGGTCCTGGCCAGTTCTGCGGCCTTGGTGCGGGCGGCCGCGGCCCGCCTTCTGGCGACGGGCGTGACACTTCCGGCCCGGTCGTCGGGACCGGTCCGGTCGCCTGCGGCTTCGAGCGAGGCCGACCCTGTTCCTTCCGTCGAGGACGTAAGGGGTGAGCCTCGCTCGTCGTCACGCACGCCGTGGGGGCCTTCCAGCGGCCCCGGGTCCGCTCCCCTGCGGGAGAAGCGGCGCTTCCGAGGAGGGGTCGAGCCAGTCACGGCCGACCCGCCCTCAGTCGCAGTCGCGGCAGATCGGCTGACCGTTCTTCTCGCGGGCCAGCTGGCTGCGGTGGTGCACCAGGAAGCAGCTCATGCAGGTGAACTCGTCCTGCTGCTTGGGCAGCACCCGGACGGCCAGCTCCTCGTTGGAGAGGTCCGCTCCGGGCAGTTCGAGGCCTTCTGCGGCCTCGAACTCGTCGACGTCGACGGACGACGCCGACTTGTCGTTGCGCCGGGCCTTCAGCTCCTCAAGGCTGTCGGAATCGACGTCGTCGTCGGTCTTGCGTGGGGTGTCGTAGTCAGTTGCCATGTCGCTCTCCCCCTCTGGGTGTCTGCGGTGTCTCCAGCGCACGTAACGCGTGAGAGGCCGGACTTGTGCCCGCCTCGAGGCGGAGATTTTGCCTCACATCAAGGTCTGTTACTCAATCGACACCCAACCGGACACCTCAAGAGTGATCGGCTTGGATGGCGATCGGGACCGTACACGGTCCGAATGTCGCACTTCAAAGGTGTCCCACCGTGTACTTCCCGTGATCAAGACCCCTGAAAACCCGGATTTTCCGGGCTTTCCGACCGCCTTCATGATCACGCAGAGTAGATGGCCGGAAAATCGCCTTTGTGATCGATCACACATCGGAGGCTTGGTCGAGTGCCCGGAAAATTCCGCGCAAAGCGAACATCCTCCGCGTGTGTCGCGAGGGTCTCACACCGGCAGGGTGACCCGCATGACGAGCCCACCCCCCTCGCGGGGCGTCGCCGCGATGTGCCCGCCGTGGGCCCGCGCCACGGACCGCACGATGGACAGGCCGAGGCCGACCCCCTTGTCGCTTCCCGTGCGCTCGGTGCGCAGCCGCCGGAACGGCTCGAAGAGGTTGTCGATCTCGTACGCCGGGACCACCGGACCGGTGTTCGACACCACCAGTACCGCCTGGCCGTGCTGGGTCTGCGTGGTGACCTCCACCCAGCCGCCCTCGGGGACGTTGTACCGGACCGCGTTCTGCACCAGGTTCAGGGCGATCCGCTCCAGCAGGACGCCATTGCCCTGGACGACCGCCGGCTCGCGCTTGCCGCGCAGCTCCACACCCTTGTCCTCGGCCTCGCCGCGCACCTGGTCGATGGCCTGCGAGGCGACCTCGGCGAGGTCGACCGGCTTGCGCTCGACGATCTGGTTGTCGCTGCGGGCGAGCAGCAGCAGGCCCTCCACCAGCTGTTCGCTGCGCTCGTTGGTGGCCAGCAGCGTCTTGCCGAGCTGCTGGAGCTCCACCGGGGCGTTCGGATCGGACAGATGCACCTCGAGCAGTGTGCGGTTGATCGCCAGCGGCGTGCGCAGCTCGTGCGAGGCGTTGCCGACGAAGCGCTGCTGAGCCGTGAAGGCCCGCTGGAGACGCTCCAGCATGTCGTCGAAGGTGTCGGCGAGCTCCTTCAGCTCGTCGTCCGGGCCGTCCAGCTCGATCCGGCGGGACAGATCCGATCCGGCCACCGCACGCGCGGTGCGGGTGATACGGCCCAGCGGCGAGAGCACCCGGCCCGCCATCGCGTAGCCGAACGCGAACGCGATCACCGCGAGGCCCAGGAGGGCCAGGAGGGAGCGGCTGAGCAGGTCGTCCAGGGCGTGCTGCTGCTGGACGGCCTCGCACTGCTTGAGCGCCGTGTTCAGCTCGGCGCTGTTGGTCGCCGTGTTCAGGTTCGGACAGGTCGTGCTGGTCACGTCCAGGTTGGTGCCGGACACCGTGAAGGCCGGGCCGCTGCCCTCGTGCAGGGCCTGAGCGGCCAGCAGGTAGATGATCGACAGCAGCAGGATCCCGGCGATCAGGAACATGCCGCCGTACAGCAGAGTGAGCCGTATGCGGATGGTGGGGCGCAGCCACGGGAAGGGCGGCTCGGGCTTCCTGGGGTCCCAGGTGGGCTTGGGCGGCGCCGTCGGTACGGGGGGTGCGGGGGTGGCGGCCATCGCGCGTCAGATCCGGTAGCCGGAGCCGGGCACGGTGACGATCACCGGGGGCTCGCCCAGCTTGCGGCGCAGCGTCATCACCGTCACCCGCACGACGTTGGTGAACGGGTCGGTGTTCTCGTCCCAGGCCTTCTCCAGCAACTGCTCCGCGGAGACCACGGCGCCCTCGCTGCGCATCAGCACCTCCAGCACGGCGAACTCCTTGGGCGCGAGCTGCACCTCGCGGCCGTCCCGGAAGACCTCGCGGCGGTTGGGGTCGAGCTTGATGCCGGCCCGCTCCAGGACCGGCGGCAGGGGAACGCTGGTGCGCCGGCCGAGCGCACGCACGCGTGCGATCAGCTCGCTGAAGGCGAAGGGCTTGGGCAGATAGTCGTCGGCGCCGATCTCCAGTCCCTCCACGCGGTCGCTGACGTCGCCGGAGGCGGTGAGCATCAGCACGCGCGTGGGCATGCCCAGCTCGACGATCTTGCGGCAGACGTCGTCGCCGTGCACGAGCGGGAGGTCGCGGTCGAGGACGACCACGTCGTAGTCGTTGACGCCGATGCGCTCCAGGGCGGCCGCACCGTCGTACACGACGTCGACCGCCATGGCCTCCCGGCGCAGTCCGGTGGCCACCGCATCGGCGAGCAGCTGCTCGTCCTCGACGACGAGTACGCGCACGTCGCTTGTCCTTCCTCAAAGCCGCCGGGCACGCCGCATCGGCGCACACAGGCGGAATCCGTACCGGGGTCTACGCCTCCATCCTGCCGCGTTAGCCCATAAACCGGTTGTAAGGCGCCGGTCGCCCCATGCGGGACCCGCCGCCCGGGGCCGCCGGAGCGGGGCGCCGTGATGCGCGCTGCGGGGCCCGGACGCGGTGACCGGGGGGGTGGGGCTCGCGCTGGGCGGGAAAGACCTGGCCTCGGCCGCCCGACGGCAGGCCTGGCCGCGGCCGCCCCCGCGGGGCGCCTGGCTCGGCCGCTCGAGGGAGTCACCGCCGGCCCCGTCGGCCTCGCCGCATCGCCGCTCCGCCTCGGCGGCCCCGGACGGCCGCTCCCGTGCCGGCCACCGTACGAGGCGGCACCGCCCGTACGCGTGCGTGACCGATGACCGCACCGCCGGTCTCCCGCCGACCGCGCCCGTCCCGGACGATGACCGCACCGCCGGTCTCCAACCGACCGCGCCCGTCCGGGACGGTGACCGCGCCGTCGGTCCGGCACCGGCCTCTCCCCATCGGCCCGCCCCACACCGGCCTCTCCCACTCCCGTCCTGGCTCCCCCGCCCCCCAACTCACCCTCTCCCCGGACCCGTAGGGTTCCGGCCACCGCCGGAGGCATATGCGGCCACATGCGGTCGCGGGAAGATTTATCGGCTCGGCGAGGTTTCCCCGGATGTCCGCAGGGGGAGGACGGCTTTACACCCCGCGATCACGCTCTGCTTGTGCCGCAGCACCATGCGGCATGACAGGCCGCTTCCGCAGAGCGGGCGTGGGTGTCCGGCACCGTCGCCGCCCAGCAGGGCAGCGCTGGGCACCTACGGAGACGTGATCGCCCCTTCCCAACCCGGCACACCCCCGTGCCACCGACCCACGACCCAGGACGAGGGGGCGCAGCATGGACGCTTTCACCGCAGGACTTCTGCAGCGCATAAGGGCGACCGAGTCCGACCTGTCGCGGGCTCGTGACGAGGGCGACGACTTCCTCATCGACGTGGAGCAGGGCGAGCTCGACGACCTGCGCCGCCTGGCCGCCGAACATGGCGTGGAAGTCGGCCTGTCCGGCGTCTGATCAGCCCGTGGCACGACCCCCCAGCAGGACCCGGTGAATCCAGCACCGGGTCCTGCTGCTTGTGCGGGCAGGCCCCGGCGTCAGTCGTGCCAGGCGCCGAAGTCCTCCAGGAGCCGCTGGAGGGGCTGGAAGACGGCGGGGGTGGCAGCGATCGTCAGGTCGGCCGAGAGGGGCTCTCCGGGCCTTCCACCGGTCACCGCGCCCGCTTCCCGGGCGATCAGGTCACCGGCGCGGAAGTCCCACGGGTGCAGACCTCGCTCGTAGTAGCCGTCGAGACGGCCGGCGGCGACGTCGCACAGGTCGATCGCGGCGGAGCCGCCCCGGCGGATGTCGCGCACGAGCGGGACCAGCCGCCGGACGACCTCGGCCTGGTGGTCCCGGACCTCGGCCACGTAGTTGAAGCCCGTGGAGACCAGGGCCTGCTCCAGTGGGGCCGCCGCGCGGCAGGTCAGCCGACGCTCGCCGTCCCAGGAGCCGGTGGCCCAGGCACCGCCGCCGCGTACCGCGTGGTACGTCTCCCCGCGCATCGGGGCGGCGACGACGCCGACGACCGTCTCGCCGTCCTGCTCCGCGGCGATGGAGATCGCCCACGTCGGCAGGCCGTACAGGTAGTTCACCGTGCCGTCGAGCGGGTCGATCACCCAGCGGATGCCGGAGGTGCCCTCGGTGGTGCCGCCCTCCTCGCCGAGGAAGGCGTCCTCGGGGCGGCGCTCGGAGATCAGCCCGGTGATCAGCTTCTCCGCCGCGATGTCCATCTCGGTGACGACGTCGACATCGCTGGACTTGGTCGCGGCGACCGAGAGGTCGGCCGGCCGGCCGTCACGCAGCAGGGCGCCGGCCCGGTGGGCGGCCTCCCGGGCGAGCCTGAGCAGTTCCACGTGCAGGGGGTCGTTCACGGCTCTCCTCACGCGTAGGGGCTGTCGGCGCCCGCGGCGGCGGGACGGGGGGCGCGGGACGGGCAGCAGCCCACCGGGCACAGCTGGTGGCTCGGGCCCAGAGCGCCCAGCGCGCACGGCGTGACCTCCTGGCCGCGCTCGAGTCCGGCACGCTCCAGGACGAGGTCGCGGACCGCGGCGGCGAACCGCGGGTCGGCGCCGACGGTGGCCGAGCGGCGCACCGGCAGGCCCAGCTCCTCCGCCTTGGCCTTGGCCTCGGTGTCGAGGTCGTACAGGACCTCCATGTGGTCGGAGACGAAGCCGATGGGCGCCATGACGACCGCGGGAGCCCCGGCGGCCCTGCGCTCCTCGAGGTGGTCGCAGATGTCGGGCTCCAGCCACGGGATGTGCGGGGCGCCGGAGCGGGACTGGTAGACGAGCTGCCAGGGCAGGTCGTGGCCGGTGCGCTCGCGGACCGCGTCGGCGATCAGCTGCGCCACGTCGAGGTGCTGCCTGACGTAGGCACCGCCGTCGCCGTGGTCCTCGACCGGTCCCGAGGTGTCGGCGGCCGCGGTCGGGATGGAGTGCGTGGTGAAGGCGAGGTGGGCGCCGGCGCGGGCGTCCTCGGGCAGGTCGGCGAGGGACTCCAGCACACCGTCGATCATGGGCTCGACGAAGCCCGGGTGGTTGAAGTAGTGCCGCAGCTTGTCGATCCTCGGCAGTTCCAGGCCCTCCGCCTCGAGGGTCGCCAGGGCGTCGGCAAGGTTCTCGCGGTACTGCCGGCAGCCCGAGTAGGAGGCGTAGGCGCTGGTGGCCAGGACGAGGATGCGGCGGTGGCCGTCGCGCACCATCTCGCGCAGGGTGTCGGTGAGGTACGGCGCCCAGTTGCGGTTGCCCCAGTAGACCGGCAGGTCCAGGCCGTGCTCGGCGAAGTCCTTGCGCAGGGCCTCCAGCAGGGCGCGGTTCTGGTCGTTGATCGGGCTGACCCCGCCGAACAGGAAGTAGTGCTGCCCGACCTCCTTGAGGCGTTCGGTCGGGATACCGCGGCCGCGCGTCACGTTCTCCAGGAACGGAACCACGTCGTCCGGGCCCTCCGGGCCGCCGAACGAGAGCAGGAGCAGGGCGTCGTAGGGGCTGGCATCGAGCACGTCTGGCATGAGTCGATCCTGCCACCCGTCACTGACAGCGGGGAAACGACCGGGTGACCGGTGCGGCGCCCGCGCGGCCGGCCCGCGCCTCTCAGGCCCGTTTACTCGTGTGCGTTAGGGCGCCCTAACTCGTAAGCTGTAGCGGCTGCCCTCGCACCTTACGGAGGCGCCACCCACTCACACGGCCCCTCCCCTGGCCGTACCGGACCTGCGGAGACCACGTGCCCAGCCCCTACCGCGCCCTGTTCGCCGCCCCCGGCTCCAAGGGTTTCTCCGCCGCGGGCTTCCTCGGCCGTATGCCGCTGTCGATGATGGGCATCGGCGTCGTCACGATGATCTCGCAGCTCACCGGGCGCTACGGCCTCGCGGGCGGACTGTCGGCGACGATCGCGCTGGCGGCCGCGGCGCTGGGCCCGCAGATCTCACGGCTGGTCGACCAGTACGGGCAGCGCAGGGTGCTGCGTCCGGCGACGCTGGTCACGCTCGTCGCGGCGGCCGGGCTGCTGCTGACCGCCCACTTCCGCTGGCCGGAGTGGCTGCTGTTCGTGTGCGCGGTGGGCATCGGCACCGTGCCGAGCCTCGGCGCGATGATCCGGGCCCGCTGGGCCGAGCTGTACCGGGGCACCGAGAAGCTGCACACCGCGTACTCCTTCGAGTCCGTGGTGGACGAGGTGTGCTTCATCTTCGGGCCGATCATCTCCATCGGCCTGTCCACGGCCTGGTTCCCGGAGGCGGGGCCGCTGCTCGCCGCGGGCTTTCTCGCCGTGGGTGTCTTCTGGCTGACCGCGCAGCGGGCGACCGAGCCGGCGCCGCACCCGCGCGAGCAGCACGGTGGCGGCTCGGCGCTGCGCGCGAAGGGGCTGCAGGTGCTGGTGGCGACCTTCGTGGCCACCGGCACGATCTTCGGTTCGGTCGACGTCGTCACGGTGGCCTTCGCCGACGAGCAGGGCCACAAGAGCGCGGCGAGCGTCGTCCTGGCGCTGTACGCGGCCGGGTCGTGCGTCGCCGGGATCGTGTTCGGTCTGCTGCGCTTCACCGGGTCGCCCGCCCGCCGCTGGCTGCTGGGCGTGTGCGCCATGGGCGTGAGTATGATCCCCCTCCTACTGGTCGGGAACCTGCCGTTTCTGGCCGCGGCGCTCTTCCTTGCGGGCCTGTCCATCGCTCCGACGATGATCACGACGATGGCCCTCATCGAGGAGCACGTACCTCGCGCGCACCTGACCGAGGGCATGACCTGGGTGAGCACCGGGCTCGCGGTCGGGGTCGCGCTCGGCTCCTCGGTGGCCGGCTGGGTGATCGACTCGGCCGGCGCGCGTGCCGGGTACGGGGTTCCGGCGGTGTCCGGAGCGGTCGCGGTGGCGGTCGGTTTCCTCGGGTACCGCCGGCTCAGCAGGCCGGTTCCGCGTCGGGGAGGCACCGTTGAGCAGCACAGCGAGCGGGAAGAACGGCACGTGGCGTAACTGGGGCGGCAATGTCTCGGCCCGGCCCGCGCGGGAGGTCACGCCCGCCTCCGTGGACGAGCTGGCCGCCGCGGTGCGGCAAGCCGGCGAGGACGGTCTGACGGTGAAGGCCGTCGGTACCGGCCACTCCTTCACGTCGATCGCGGCGACCGACGGCGTCTTGATACGCCCTCAACTGTTGACCGGTATACGCACCATCGACCGTGAGGCCGGGACCGTCACGGTGGAGGCGGGCACCCCGCTCAAGAGACTCAACATGGCTCTGGCGCGCGAGGGTCTGTCGCTCACCAACATGGGCGACATCATGGAGCAGACCGTCTCCGGCGCGACCAGCACCGGCACGCACGGCACGGGGCGCGACTCCGCGTCGATCGCCGCGCAGATCAAGGGGCTGGAGCTGGTGACGGCCGACGGCTCGGTGCTCACCTGCTCCGAGAAGGAGAACCCGGAGGTCTTCGCCGCCGCCCGGATCGGGCTCGGCGCCCTGGGGGTCGTCACCGCGATCACCTTCGCGGTCGAGCCGGTCTTCCTGCTCACCGCGCGCGAGGAGCCGATGCCGCTGGAGCGGGTGCTCGCCGAGTTCGACGAACTGTGGGCCGAGAACGAGCACTTCGAGTTCTACTGGTTCCCGCACACCGGCAGCACCAACACCAAGCGCAACAACCGCAGCGCGGGTCCGGCCCGGCCGGTGAGCCCGGTCAAGGGCTGGATCGAGGACGAGTTCCTCTCCAACGGCGTGTTCCAGGTGGCCAACTGGGTCGGCCGGGCGGCGCCCGCCGCGATCCCGGCGATCGCGCAGATCTCCAGCAAGGCCCTGTCCGCGCGGACCTACACCGACATCCCCTACAAGGTCTTCACCTCGCCCCGCCGGGTGCGGTTCGTGGAGATGGAGTACGCCGTTCCGCGCGCGGCCCTGACCACGACGCTGCGCGAGCTGAAGGCCATGGTGGACCGTTCGGGTGTGCGTGTCAGCTTCCCCGTCGAGGTGCGCACCGCCCCGGCCGACGACATCACCCTCTCCACCGCCTCCGGCCGCGACAGCGCCTACATTGCCGTGCACATGTTCCGGGGCACGCCCTACCAGCGGTACTTCACGGAGGCCGAGCGGATCTTCACCGCGCACGAGGGCCGGCCGCACTGGGGCAAGGTGCACACCCGGGACGCCGCGTACTTCTCCGAGGTCTACCCGCGCTTCGCCGAGTTCACGGCGCTGCGGGACCGGTTGGATCCGCAGCGGCGCTTCCAGAACGGCTATCTGCGCCGGGTGCTGGGGGCGTAGGAGCGGTCGCGGACGCGCCGGGCGTGCCGCTGACGCCGGGCGAGCCGTCGCCGGTGGCATCGCCGCCGGGGGTCGGCGTCGGCGTCGCACCGGGGGTCGCTCCCGATGCCGTACCGCCGGACGCGGAGGGCGTCCCGCTCGGCGCGGTGCCGCCGTCCGCCGACGGCGCCCCCGAGGGCGAGCGGTCGCCGTCGTCCCCGGGGCCGGAGGACGGGGGCCGGGTGGCGGGCGAGGAGGCGCTGCGGCCGGTGAACGCGTGACTGACGGTCGTGCCCTTGCCGCCGCTGAAGCTGCTGCCGGAGACAAGTTCGAAGGTGGTGACACCGGCCATCGTCACGCCGAAGACCACCGCCGCCGCGACGAGCGGCCGTCGCCAGCTCTTGACCCGGGCGCGGTAGACCGTGCCGTGGGTGTACTCGCCGGGCCCGGGCGGCCGGCCCTGCTCCTTGGTGCGGCCCGGCACCGTGACCGTGCGCAACTGCTCGCCGGTCTGCTTGAAGAAGTGCTGGAAGACCGTGCCGCCGCAGGTGGCGATGATGCTGACCACCCCGGCGCCGAGGATCGTGCCGTAGACGCCGAAGGAGGAGGCGAGTTTGGCCGCCACCACAGCTGCCACGGCGCTGCCCGCCACCTGAGGGAGACTCAGGTCGATGCGCTTCTTGTCCTGCCCCTGCGTCACCTGTGCGTTCCCTCTCATTCCGGTACGTGATCGACTTTTCCCACTTGATCAACCAACTGCACGAGAAAGGGACGTACGAACGAAACCAATAGTTCCGTTTCTGCTGATTGCGTGAAGTACGCCACGTTCAAGATCGCGAAAACCGGTTAACAGACGGCCAAGTCCCACCTCTTGCCAGAAGTTGAGCGGCGCGCCAATCCACGCACGTGGCCCGAATGGAGTACTGTTGCGAGCCCTGGGTCCGGTCTCCCGCCAGGATGTCCGGGGCCCTGCTGGACCGCCGGGAGGGGGGCTTGTCGCACAGGGTGACGGAGTTGGTCACTTAGCGTGGCGAATAGGTAACCGTGCCATAACGGCGATCCAGGGCCCGTGCCCGACACGCCGGGCAACTCGGCAAGGTTGTGGCAGGCTGCACCCGGGCAGGCCACACTCGACTAGCGGAAGCAGCGACGCACGTGACGTCGGCAGGCACCACCCGGGAGGTCCCCATGCCCGAACTGCGTGTCGTGGCCGTCTCCAATGACGGCACACGGCTGGTGCTGAAGGCTGCGGACAGCACGGAGTACACGCTTCCGATCGACGAACGGCTCCGCGCCGCCGTGCGCGGCGACCGTCCCCGCCTCGGCCAGATCGAGATCGAGGTGGAGAGCCATCTCCGCCCCCGTGACATCCAGGCGCGTATACGCGCAGGCGCGACCGCCGAAGAGGTCGCGCAGATGGCCGGCATCCCCGTCGACCGCGTACGCCGCTTCGAGGGTCCCGTCCTCGCCGAGCGCGCCTTCATGGCCGAGCGGGCACGCAAGACCCCCGTCCGCCGTCCCGGCGAGAACGCCGGGCCGCTGCTCGGCGAGGCCGTGCAGGAGCGGCTGCTGCTGCGCGGCGCCGAGAAGGACACCGTGCAGTGGGACTCCTGGCGCCGCGACGACGGCACGTGGGAGGTGCTGCTGGTCTACCGGGTGGCCGGCGAACCGCACTCGGCGAGCTGGACGTACGACCCGCCGCGGCGGCTCGTGCAGGCCGTCGACGACGAGGCCCGCTCGCTCATCGGCGAGTCCGACGACCTCGCACCGCCGGAGCCCAGCTTCCCCTTCGTGCCCCGCATCGCGCGGCTGCCACGCGACCGTCCGCTGGACCGCGCACTGGACCGTTCGCTCGACCGGGAGCGGCCGAGCCTGCCCGCGCAGGCGTCGGAGCCCGCGGAGGAGAGCACCGGCGAGCGCGACTCGCTGACCAGTCTGCTGGAGGCCGTACCGAGCTTCCGGGGCGATCTGGTGGTGCCGGAGCGCTCGCCGTCCACGGAGCCGGACGACGACGAGCCGGACGCCGAGCCCGCGGCGGAGGAACCGCCCGCACCCGCCGCCTCGGCCGGTGCCGGGTCCGCCTACGCGGACGTGCTCATGCCCCGCTCGGTCGGCAGCCACCGGGACCGCCTGATCGGCGCGACCGACCGCCAGGCCGAGGCCGACGGCGTCCGCCCCGGCCGCCGCGCCGCGGTGCCGAGCTGGGACGAGATCGTCTTCGGCACCCGACGCAAGAAGCAGGAGTAGCAGGCGGGAGCCGGCTGCGTCCCCGCCCAGGACGCGGCCGCCACGCCCGGGCGTACGGCGGCGTCCAGGCGCACGCCGCAGGGCGCACGGGCTCCGGTACGACGCCGGTCGCGCGGGCGTCTCAGGCCGTACGGTCCCCGGGCTGAACCCGCTCGGCCGGTACGCACGAGGTGCGCGCGTGGGCCGACACGCCCTCAGGCGCGCGTGAAGACTCCCGGCAGGGCAACGCTCACGCACCCCGCGTCAGCGCTCCACGCGCGCGTGCGGCGGATCAGGCTTGCGCGCGCGCACGTGCGTGCGGCGCGTCATGCTCCACGCGCGTGTGCGTGCCTGCCGTCCCGCGGGCGAGCCGGGGCGGAGGTCCTCCGCCCCGGACGCCATGGGATCACCGCGGGTCCGGTCCCACGGCCACCGGCCGGCCGGGGTCCGACGACCACTCCGACCACGAACCGACGTACAGGGCCGCCGGGATGCCCGCCACGGCCAGCGCCAGCACCTCGTGCGCCGCGGAGACACCCGAGCCGCAGTAGACCCCGACCTCGGTGTCGTCGGCGGCTCCGAGGGCCTTGAAGCGCGCGTTGAGCTCCTCCGCGGGCAGGAAGCGGCCGTCGGGGCCGACGTTGTCCGTCGTCGGCGCGGAGACCGCGCCGGGGATGTGGCCGCCGACCCGGTCGATGGGCTCCACCTCGCCCCGGTACCGCTCCCCCGCCCGGGCGTCCAACAGCAGGCCGGAGCGGGCGAGCGCGGCCGCCTCGTCCGCGTCCAGACGCCGCACGGCTCCGGGAACCGGCCGGAAGTCGCCCTCCGGGGGCTGCGGCACCGTCGTCTCCAGCTCGCCCTGCCATGCCGTCAACCCACCGTCCAGGACCCTCACATTTGGGTGACCCGTGTAGCGCAGCAGCCACCACGCGCGTGCCGCCGCCCAGCCCTGCCCGCCGTCGTACGCGACCACGGGCCGCGACGCCGACACGCCGGCCCGGCGCATCGCCGAACCGAAGACGTCGAGGTCGGGCAGCGGATGGCGGCCGGCGGGGCCGGGCGTGGCGGCCAACTCACCGTCGAGGTCGACGAAGACGGCTCCGGGGATGTGTCCGTCCTGGTACTCGGCGCGGCCGTCGAACGGCGGTTCGCCGGCCGCCGTGGCCAGGCTCAGCTGCCAGCGGACGTCCAGCAGGACCGGCGGGTTCTCGCCGGTCAGCTCACCGGCGAGATCGGATGCGGAGATGATGGCGTTCATGACCCCCATCCTTGCGCACGGGGTGGCCGCGTCGTCCCGGTCCGGCTACTCTGCTCGGCCGGACAGGCTCGGTCACCATGCGTACGGGATCGAGCACATGCCGTACCATCCATCGACACCCGCCGCCGGTACACCGCGACGCGCGGGACACCGCGCTCCGGGCACAGCCCGACGTACCGACCGCCCCGTACCGCGCGTGGCGGGCCCGGTCCGCGGCTGGTGTGCGTATCCCGCACTCGTCCGGTGAGCGGAATTGGACACGGCCACCGCGAGGGGCCGAGAAGAGAGTGACGATGACCGAGGCAGGCGGGTCGGCCGACCGGAACGGTGCGGCGCACGCTCGGTACGCGCCGGGAACACCCTGCTGGGTGAGTCTGATGGTGCACGGGGTGACCGCGACCCAGGAGTTCTACTCGGAGCTGTTCGGCTGGGAGTTCCAGCCCGGTCCGCAGCAACTCGGCCCGTACGTGCGGGCCCTCCTCGACGGCCGTGAGGTGGCCGGCATCGGACAGCTGCCGCCCGACCGTCATCTGCCCATCGCCTGGACGCCCTACCTGGCCTCCGACGACGTGGACGTCAGCGCCGAGACGGCCCGGCTGTGCGGCGGCACCATCGGCGTCGGCCCGCTCGACGCGGCCGAGGCGGGCCGGCTGGCGATCGGCTCCGATCCGTCCGGCGCGGTGTTCGGCATCTGGCAGGCCTCGGCCCATCTCGGCACCGGCCTCACCGGCGTACCCGGCACGCCCGTCTGGAACGAGCTGGTGACCTTCGAGACCGAGACCATCGCCAAGTTCTACGAGACGGTGTTCGGCTACGAGGAGGAGCCTCGGGTCTCCGCCGACGAGGACCGTGTGGTCCTGCGGGTCGGCGGGCGGCCGGTCGCCGGAATCCGCGGGGTGGGTCACGCGCTGCCGCGCGAGCGGGGCCCGCACTGGATGACGTACTTCCAGGTGGCCGACGCGGACGCGGCCCTCGCCCGGGTCACCGAACTGGGCGGCCAGGTCCTCGGCGCGGTGCGCAGCAGTCCGTTCGGGCGCATGGCGCAGGTGTCCGACCCCGAGGGGGCGCGCTTCTCACTGCTCCAGCCGCCGGACGGGGAGCCCGCGTGACGCACCGCGGCTCGGGCGGACCCGCGTGTCCCAGGCAGGCCGCGTGGCCGGGCAGGAGCGAACGGCCGGCTCGGGCCGGAGCGAACCGCCTGCTCGGGCGGAGCGAAGGCCGGCTCGGGCAGGAGCGGGCAGCGAGGTCAGGCGGGTGAGACCGGAAGGACGTCCGGGGACAGGGCCGCCGCGTGGGCCGTCGCAGCCGTCATACGGCGGCGGTGGTGACGGCGGCACAGCACCTCGTAACCCACCTCGTCCGCCGAGCGGTTGACGTCGCCGACGACGACCTGGGCGCCCTCGACGACCATCACGCCGCCCACCGTGCGCGCGTTGTGCGTGGCGCGGGCGCCGCACCAGCACAGGGCTTCCACCTGGAGCACCTCCACCCGGTCGGCCAGCTCCACGAGCCGCTGCGAGCCGGGGAAGAGTTTGGAGCGGAAGTCCGTGGTGATGCCGAAGGCGTACACGTCGAGCTCCAGGTCGTCGACGACACGCGCGAGCTGGTCGATCTGCTCGGGCGCGAGGAACTGCGCCTCGTCCGCGATCACGTAGTCCGCGCGCCCGCCGTGCGAGAGGTGGTCGACGACATAGGCGTACAGGTCCATGCCGTCCGCGACCTCCACCGCGTCCGTGACCAGGCCGAGCCGGGAGGACAGTTTGCCCTCGCCGGCCCGGTCGTCGCGGGTGAAGATCATGCCCACCAGGCCGCGGGCGGAACGGTTGTGCTCGATCTGCAGAGCCAGCGTCGACTTCCCGCAGTCCATCGTTCCGGAGAAGAACACCAGCTCGGGCATGGGGGGATGAGCACCTTTCGGCGGGAGAGGGGACCAGTGGGGCTTCAGGAGCGTACTTCGAGCAGCGGGACCAGCTGCTCGGCAGGGGTCATAGAGCCGTGGTTGCCGACCATCGCCGACTCGTTGGGCTCCCGCTCGGAGGCGATGAGCAGCACGTCGTCGTGCGCGGCCGCGACGACGTCGCCGATGCGCCCGTAGACCCGGTCGTCGATGTGCGGGCCGAACCAGCCGGCCGCGATCGCCTCGTCCCGGGACGCCACCCAGAACCGGTCGCCGAGCACCTCGCGCCAGCAGGTGAGCACGTCGTCCTCGGCGCCGGAGACCGCGTAGACGTGCCGGGCGCGGCCCTCGCCGCCGAGCAGGGCGACGCCGGCGCGCAGCTCCCAGTCCTCGTCGAAGTCGATGCGGTGGTCCTCGTCGAAGGCGATGTCGACCATGCCGTGGTCGGCCGTGATGTACAGCGCGCTGCGCGGCGGCAGCTGCTCGGCCAGCCGCTGGGCCAGCCGGTCGACGTACATCAGCTGGCCGCGCCAGGTGTCGGAGGCGACGCCGTAGCGGTGGCCGGAGCCGTCCAGCTCGGCGTAGTACGTGTAGACCAGGGAGCGGTCGGCGGCGGCCAGTTGCTCGGCGGCCAGGTCCATGCGCTCCTCGCCGGTGAGCCGTCCGTGGAACGTTCCGCCGCTGAGGGCGACCTTGGTCAGCGGGGTGTTCTGGAAGGTGGGCGACGACACCTGGGCGGCGTGCACGCCGGCCTGCTGGGCCAGCTGGAAGACCGTCGGGTGCGGCTGCCAGGCGCGCGGGTCGGTCCACGGGTTCCAGCGCAGCTGGTTCATCAGCTCACCGGTGGCCGGGTTGCGGGCGGTGTAGCCGGGCAGGCCGTGCCGTCCCGGGGGCAGGCCGGTGCCGACGGAGGCGAGGGACACGGCGGTGGTGGCCGGGTAGCCCGCGGTGATGGGGCGGCCGGTGCCACCGCGCGAGGCCGCCATCAGGGAGGTGAGGAAGGGTGCCTCGTCCGGGTGGGCCCGCAGCTGCTCCCAGCCGAGGCCGTCGATCAGGAAGACGCAGTTGCGGTCGGCCGCGGTCAGCTCCTCGATGACGGCGGTCATGCCGGGCACGCCCATGCCGGCGGCGAGGGTGGGGAGCACGTCGGCCAGGGAACCGCTGCCGTACTCGGGGACGGGAGCGGAGGCGAGGGCGAGGGGTTCCGGGTGCGGTTCCCAGGCGATGTGGACCATCAGCGGGTGATGTCCGCCGTGGCCTCGGAGATCGCCTGGGCGAAGGCGAGCGCCTGGCGGACGGTCTCCGGGCCGTCGCCCGCCTCGCTGACGCGCAGGCTCAGGTCGTCCGCGGTCGAGCTGCCGGTGTAGCCGTGGTCGGCGTCGCAGTTGGGGTCGCCGCAGGCGGCGGGCTCCAGGTCGATGCGGGAGACGGCGCCCCAGCCGATGGTCAGCACCACCTCGCGGGGCAGCGTGCCCGGGGTGTACGACTCGGGGTTCGCGACGACGCGGCTGACCACGACCGACGAGATCCGGTCGATCTTGACGGACTCCGTGGACGTGGTGGCGTACGGCGTCGGGGAGGTGCTGTCGGCGCTCTGCTCGTCGGTGTGGCTGACGAGGAAGCGGGTGCCGGTGAGGACGAGCACGGTCACGTGCCGCCGCACCTCGTTCTGGTCGAAGGTGGTCTCCTGGTGGACCAGGTACGACCGGATGGGCTCGCCGCCCACGGCGGCCTCCACCGCCTCGGCCACGAGGGCCGGGTAGTAGCCGCTGCGCTCGATCGCCGCACGCAGCCCCTGGGTCGTCGTACTGGTCTTGGCCATGGGCCCCATCCTACGGGGGACCACTGACTGCGAGGGACCCGTCACGGGGTCCCGGTGGCCCGGGCAGGGGACTTGCGGGAGCTGCGACGCCCGCGGACGGGGGTGGGGGCCGGTCGTCGGTACGCCGGGAGCGCGCGTGGCCGGGCCGTCGGTGTACGCCGGAGGCTGCGGGGCGGGGCGATCAATGGGCCGGCGGGTGCGGAGGCGGCCGGGGCCGCCGGGTACGCCGGAGGGGGCCGGGGCCGGGGTTGTCGGTGCGCCGGAGGGGGCCGGGGTCGTCAGTACGCCGGGAGGGTGCGGGGGCCGAGGTCGTCGCGGGCGGGGGGCGGTGCCAGCCGTACGGAGGCGCCGAGCACGCTCAGGCCGTGCGGGGCGACCACGACGGGTTCCAGGGTGACGGCGACGACCTCGGGGTGGTCGTCGACCAGCCGGGAGACCCGCAGCAGCAGCTCCTCGAGGGCGGGGGTGTCCACCGGCGTGGAGCCGCGCCAGCCGAACAGCAGCGGGGCCGTGCGGATCGAGCGGACCAGGGAGGTCGCGTCCCGGTCGGTGACCGGTATGAGCCGGTGCGCCATGTCGCCGAGCAGCTGGGAGGCCGCCCCGGCGAGACCGAAGGAGAGCACGGCACCGGCGGCCGGGTCGATGACCGCCCGTACGACGGTGTCGACGCCGCGCGGCGCCATGCCCTGCACGACCGGCCGCAGCTCCTCCGGCTTGCCGAAGAGGTCGGTCAATTCGGCGTACGCCCGGCGCAGTTGCTCCTCGTCGGCCAGGTCGAGGCGTACGCCGCCCAGGTCGGCGCGGTGCCTGAGGTGCGGGGCGGTGGCCTTGAGGGCGACCGGGTAGCCGAGGGCACGGGCGGCATCCGCGGCGTCCTCGGGGGTGGGCGCGGGCAGGGCGCGGCGGACGTGGACGCCGTACCGGCCGAGCAGTTCGCAGGTGTCCTCGGTGGACAGGGTGAGGCCCTGTCCACGCGCGAGCAGGGCGTCGATCTTGCGGGCGGCGCCCTTGACGTCGATGTCGTCGTACTCGGGGACCTTGCCGGGGTCGGCGGCCTCGCGCCGCCACTGGGCGTACCGGACGGCCTCGGAGAGCGCCCGCACGGCCCGCTCGGCGGCGGGATAGGCCGGGATGAGGTGCGTGCCTTCGGGGGCGTCGGCGGGAGCCGGGGACTCAGTGGGGGCGGAGGCCTCGGCGGGGGCGGGGGCTATGCCGGAGGGTGCCGTGCCGGCCGGCGGGGCGGATGGGTGTGTGGTCCCCGGGCCGGTCGGCGCAGGCGCGTCTCCTGCGGTCGACGAGCCCTGTGTGTCGTCGCCCCGGCCCGGCGGGAGCGGCACGCGCGTGTCCGGCTGCGGCGCCGTGCTCGCCGCCGCCGACAGGGCCTCGGCGAGGCCGCCCAGCTCGACGTGCACCACCAGCACCGGCTTGCCCGGTACGGCGGCCGCCGCCGAGCGCAGCGCCCGCGCCAGCTCGGCATCGTCCGGTGAGCCCTCACCGATCGCCGGGATGGCGGTCACGACGACGGCGTCACAGGTGTCGTCGGCGAGCGACCGGGCCAGGGCCGCGCGGAAGTCCTCCGCGGAGGCGGCGGTGGTGAGGTCCAGCGGGCGGTGCGGGCGCAGCCCGGCGGCCAGGCACTGGTCGTACGTCAGCACTCCGAGGGACTCGGAGTTGCCGAGGATCGCCACGCGCGGGCCGGCGGGCAGCGGCTGGCGGGCCAGCAGCAGACCGGCGTCGACCAGTTCGGTGATCGTGTCGACGCGGATCACGCCGGCCTGGCGCAGCAGCGCGGACACCGTGGCGTGCGGCAGGCGTGTCGCCCGTACGGCGTGTCCCTGCGGCGCGGCGCCCTGGACGACGACCAGCGGCTTCGCGGCCGCGGTGCGCCGGGCGAGGCGGGTGAACTTGCGGGGGTTGCCGATCGACTCCAGGTACATCAGGGCGACGTCGGTGTCCGGGTCCTCGTACCAGTACTGCAGGACGTCGTTGCCGGAGACGTCCGCACGGTTGCCGGAGGAGACGAACGTCGAGACGCCCGTGACGCCTGTCACGCCGCCGCCGCGCCGGTGCAGCCGGGAGAGCAGGGCGATGCCGATGGCGCCGGACTGCGCGAACAGGCCGATCCGGCCGGGGCGCGGCATCTCGGGCGCCAGGGAGGCGTTCAGCCGGATGTCCGCCGAGGTGTTGATGACGCCGAAGGCGTTGGGGCCGATGATCCGCATGCCGTAGCTGCGGGCCTGGCGGACCAGTTCGCGCTGGCGCTCGCGTCCGTCGGGGCCGCTCTCGGCGTACCCGGCGGAGATCACGACGAGGCCCTGCACGCCGTGCTCGCCGCACTCGGCGACGACCTGGGGCACGTGGTCGGCGGGCACGGCGACGACCGCGAGGTCGACCGGGCCCTCGATCTCCGTGACGGAGCGGTGGGCGGGGACTCCGTCGAGTTCGGTGACGTCGGCTTCGAAGGCGCGGTTCACGGCGTGCAGGCGGCCGGTGTAGCCGGCCTCGCGGAGGTTGGCGAGGATGCTGCGGCCGACGCCGCCGGGGGTGCGGCCGACGCCGACGACGGCGACCGAGCCGGGCATCAGCAGCCGCTGGACCGAACGGCCCTCGGCGCGCTGTTCGCGCGCGTACTGCACGGCGAGGGAGCGCTCGGTGGGCTCCAGGTCGAACTCCAGGCGCACCACGCCGTCCTCGAAGCTGCGCTTCTGGGTGTACCCGGCGTCAGTGAACACCTTGATCATCTTGTTGTTGGCGGGCAGCACCTCGGCGGCGAAGCGGCGGATGCCGCGCTCGCGGGCGACGGCGCCGATGTGTTCGAGCAGTGCGGAGGCGACCCCGCGGCCCTGGTGGGCGTCCTGGACGAGGAAGGCGACCTCGGCCTCGTCGGCGGGTACGGACGCGGGCATTCCGTTCGGGCCGATCCGGTCGTAGCGTACGGTTGCGATGAACTCGCCGCCGATCGTGGCCGCGAGTCCCACCCTGTCCACAAAGTCGTGGTGTGTGAAGCGGTGGACGTCCTTCGCGGACAGACGCGGGTAGGGGGCGAAGAAGCGGTAGTACTTCGACTCGTCCGACACCTGCTCGTAGAAGCTGACCAAGCGGTCCGCGTCATCGACGGTGATGGGGCGGATCCGCGCGGTGCCGCCGTCGCGCAGCACCACGTCGGCCTCCCAGTGGGCGGGGTACTCCTGCCTGTCCGACGCGCTCTGCATGGGGCCCAGAGTACGGCTCGCGTACGACAACGGCGCGGGGCACTCTGTGGAGGACGGATGCCGGGTCGAGGCCGAGGCCCGGTGATCGCGTCCGAAGGGGTCGCAGGACCTCTTCGGGCATGCTTCACCATATGGGAAACTGGTCTAGACAACCCTGAGAAACTGAAGGGCAGCAACACATGGCTGAGCGCCGCGTCAACGTCGGCTGGGCCGAGGGCCTCCATGCCCGCCCCGCCTCCATCTTCGTCCGAGCCGCCACGGCCGCAGGCGTCCCGGTGACGATCGCCAAGGCCGGCGGCACCCCGGTCAACGCGGCCTCCATGCTGGCCGTCCTCGGCCTGGGCGCCCAGGGCGGCGAGGAGATCGTGCTCGCCTCCGACGCCGAGGGCGCGGACGCCGCCCTGGACCGTCTGGCGAAGCTGGTCTCCGAGGGCCTCGAGGAGCTCCCCGAGACCGTCTGAGTCACGCCTGACCGTCCGAGTCACGCACAAAGAAGCCGCGTCGGCCTTTCGAGGCCGACGCGGCCTTCTTTTCACCCCCGGCGAGACTTGGCGAACAGGAGGCGCAGGAAAACAGAAGGCGGAGGAAATAGGAGGCGCCCGGGAAAGAAAAGGAGGGCAGCCCTTTCAGCGGGCGAGTACTCCCTCTCTTTGTATACGGCGCTCACGTTAATTCCGCAGGCTCCACGTGTTTACGGGATGTTGCGAACTCCTCACCGGCTCGGGCCGCTCACCGCCGAAGGAGCGCAGCCGGTGCGCGGCGGTGGAGCGCTCGGCGTGCAGGGCCGCCACGGCCCGTGCCCGCTCAGCGTCGCCGCGTGCGACCGCGTCCGCGAGCGCGCCGTGCTCGGCCCAGGACCGCACGGGGTCGGCCGACGGCTCCACGGCGTACATCCAGGCGATCTTGTGGCGCAGCTGGGTGAGCGTGGCGGTGAGCGCCTGGCTCCCGCACGCCTGCACGAGCGTCTCGTGGAACCAGCCGCCCAGGGAGCGCAGCTCGTCGCCGGTGCCGCGCCTGGCCCGCTCCTGGCCGAGCCGCACCAGGCCGCGCAGCACCTTCAGGTGCGCCTCGGAGCGCCGCTGGGCGGCGCGCGCCGCCCCGAGGGGCTCCAGCAGCATCCGCATCTCCAGCAGGTCGGCCGCCTCCTGCTCGGTGGGCTCGGCCACGCACGCGCCCGCGTGCCGTCGCGTCACGACGAAGCCCTCGGCCTCCAGGGTGCGCAGCGCTTCCCGCACCGGCACCCGGGAGACTCCGTAGCGGCGGGCGAGGAGTTCCTCGGTGAGCCGGCTGCCGCGTTCATGGACACCGGCGACGATGTCGTCCCGGATCGCCGTGCACACCGAGTGCGCCGGAATTCGCATGTCCGACCTCCGCCTTGATCCCCGTGAAACGCCGACGATGGACGCGTGTTCCGTGACTCTATTCCAAGGGGGCGGAATTTCCGACGGCGAGCCGGATTCCATGGATATTTTTTGGTCACCTGCCGGTTTTCTCCCGGGGACGAGGAGCCGGGAAACGCCGAAAGCCCCGGCGCGGTGCGCCGGGGCTTCCTGGGGCTGATGCCGTGCTGGTGCGTCAGACGTTCACGCCGTGCGCGCGCAGATAGGCGACCGGGTCCATGTCGGAGCCGTACTCGGGGCTGGTGCGCGCCTCGAAGTGCAGGTGCGGCCCGGTGGTGTTGCCGGTGTCGCCGGACAGACCGATCTGCTGGCCGGTGACGACCTGCTGGCCCACGACGACGCCGATCGACGACAGGTGCCCGTACTGGGTGTACGTGCCGTCGTGCATGCGGATGACGATCTGGTTGCCGTAGGCGCCGCCCCAGCCGGTCTCGACGACGGTGCCGTAGCCCACCGCGTGCACCGTGGTGCCGGTGGCGGCGTGGAAGTCGATGCCGGTGTGGTGGCCGGAGGACCACAGGGAGCTGCTGGCCTCGTAGCCGGTGGAGACGTAGGAGTGAGCGATCGGGGCCGTGAAGCTGTTCAGGCGCTTGCGCTCGGCCTCCCGGGCGGCACGCTCCCTGGCCTCGTGGGCCCGCGCGGCGGCGGCCTCACGGGCGGCCTGCTCGATGGCCGCCTGCTCGGCGGCCTGCTTCTGGGCCTCGGCCTGGGCGTCGATCTGCGCGGCGACCGCGTCGTCGACGCTGATGACGGGGAGCAGACCGGTGTGCTCGGCGGAGGTGTCGGCGGCGAGGGCGGGGGCCGCGAGGGTGCCGATGACGCCGGTGGTGGTGAGCGCGGCGATACCCGCGGCCTGCGCGGTGGTGCGCTTCATCCGGCTGGGACGACGGTGCTTCCCGGTGGCGCTGACGAACGCCATGTGGTGGCTTGTCCTTTCCTTCCCTCTCGCCTACCGGGTTAGCTGACGGGTTCGGAGCAGGAAGGTCTCCTACGGGCACCCTCGCGGGCGCCCGATTCACCCCAGGGACGTGTGGGTCCCCGGCTCCCCTGGCTCGCGCCGTACGGGGACTCGGCGATGACTGTCCGGTGCCGCGGGTGCGGCGCACTGCCTGACGAACAGCCCGGACGAAGCTACGGTGATCGACCTTCAGTCCTCAAACGAATCAGGGGTTTTGTAAGCCATCCCACAGGCCAGACAGGCAACCTCCGCCCCAATTCGGGCATATGGGGGATGCCGCGCCTTGGATCATAAACAGGCCGGCAGGCACGGCAAGGGCCCTGGTGCTCCGTCAGACACCAGGGCCCCACGCGCGTGTGCGGCTACTCCGCGCTCACCACGGTGACATCGCCGATACCGAGGGCCTCGACGGGCTCCTTGATCTGCGCGGCGTCACCGACGAGGACGGTCACCAGCCGGTCCACCGGGAAGGCGTTCACGACCGCCGCCGTGGCCTCCACCGTGCCGGTCGCGGCGAGCTGCCGGTACAGCGTGGCCTGGTAGTCGTCGGGCAGGTGCTGCTCGACCTGGTCGGCGAGCGTGCCCGCGACGGCGGCGGCGGTCTCGTACTTCAGCGGGGCCACCCCGACGAGGTTCTGCACGGCGACATCGCGCTCGGTCTCGGTCAGGCCGCCCTCCGCCAGGGTGCGCAGCACCTTGAAGAGGTCGTCCAGCGCCGGGCCGGTGTTCGGCGTGTCCACGGAGCCGCTGATGGCGAGCATCGCCGCGCCCGTGCCGTCGGGGGCGGAGCGCAGCACCTGGCTGAAGGCGCGCACGCCGTAGGTGTAGCCCTTCTCCTCGCGCAGGACCCGGTCCAGGCGGGAGGTGAGGGTGCCGCCCAGGCAGTAGGTGCCGAGCACCTGCGCGGGCCATACGCGGTCGTGCCGGTCGGGGCCGATCCGGCCGATGAGCAGCTGCGTCTGGACGGCGCCCGGGCGGTCGACGATGACGACCCGGCCGGTGTCGTCGGCGGTCACCGCCGGCACGGGGCGCGGCTCGGTGCGCGAGCCGGTCCAGGCGCCCAGGGTGTCGCCGAGGAGGTCGTCGAGGTCGAGGCCGGTCAGGTCACCGACGACCACCGCGGTGGCGGTGGCGGGGCGCACGTGCCGCTCGTAGAAGGCGCGCACGGCGGCCGCGTCGACGGCCGCGACGGTCTCCTCGGTGCCCTGGCGGGGGCGCGACATGCGCGAGGACGCCGGGAAGAGCTGCTTGGACAGCTCCTTGGCCGCGCGGCGGGCGGGGCTGGCCAGCTCGTGCGGGATCTCGTCCAGGCGGTTGCGCACCAGCCGTTCGATCTCGCTGTCGGCGAACGCGGGGGCCCTCAGGGCGTCGGCGATCAGGCCGAGGCCCTTGGCCAGCCGGGAGGCGGGGACCTCCAGGCTGAGGCGGACACCCGGGTGGTCGGCGTGCGCGTCGAGGGTGGCGCCGGCCCGCTCCAGCTCGGCGGCGAACTCCTCCGCGGAGTGCTTGTCGGTGCCTTCGGAGAAGGCGCGCGCCATGATCGTGGCGACGCCGTCCAGGCCCGCCGGTTCGGCGTCCAGGGGGGCGTCCAGGAGCACCTCCACGGCGACGACCTGCTGGCCGGGGCGGTGGCAGCGCAGCACCGTCAGGCCGTTGCCGAGCGTGCCGCGCTCGGGAGCCGGGAACGCCCACGGCTTGGCCTCGCCCGCCTGGGGCTGGGGGTGGAAGTCCATCGTGGCGAGCTCGGTCACTTGGCCGTCTCCTCGTTGTCGTTGCCGGCCTCTACGGTCGCTTCCTGCTCCGGGTCCTCGGGCACGTCTGCGGCCGGTGCGGCCTCCGGGGTCTTCGGCTCGTACACGAGCACCGCGCGGTTGTCGGGCCGCAGGCGGGCCTTGGCGACCTCCTGCACCTCCTCGGGCGTCACCTCGAGCACGCGCTGGACGGCGGTCAGGGCGAGCTGCGGGTCGCCGAACAGGACCGCGTAGCGGCACAGTTCGTCGGCGCGGCCCGCTACGGTGCCGAGCCGGTCCAGCCACTCGCGCTCCAACTGCGCCTGGGCGCGTTCCATCTCCTCGGCCGTGGGGCCCTCCGCGGCGAACCGGGCGAGCTCCTCGTCGATGGCGGCCTCGATGACCGGCACCTCGACGTCACCGGACGTCTTCACGTCCAGCCAGCCCAGGGAGGGCGCCCCGGCCAGCCGGAGCAGTCCGAAGCCGGCCGCGACGGCCGTGCGGTCGCGGCGCACCAGCCGGTTGTACAGGCGGGAGGACTCGCCGCCGCCGAGGATCGTCAGCGCGAGGTCCGCCGCGTCGCACGCGCGTGTGCCGTCGTGCGGCAGCCGGTAGGCGCCCATCAGGGCGCGCGCCGGGACCTCCTCGCGGACGACCTCACGCAGCTGGCTGCCGATGACGTCGGGCAGCGTGCCGTCACGCGGCTCGGGCTTGCCGTCGTGGGAGGCGATGGAGCCGAAGTACTTCTCGACCCAGGCGAGGGTCTGCTCCGGGTCGATGTCGCCGACGATGGACAGGACCGCGTTGTTCGGCGCGTAGTAGGTGCGGAAGAACTGGCGGGCGTCCTCGAGGGTGGCCGCGTCCAGGTCCGCCATGGAGCCGATCGGCGTGTGGTGGTAGGGGTGGCCCTCGGGGTAGGCGAGGGCGGTCAGCCGCTCGAAGGCGGTGCCGTAGGGGACGTTGTCGTAGCGCTGGCGGCGCTCGTTCTTGACGACGTCGCGCTGGTTCTCCATGGACTCGTCGTCCAGGGCGGCCAGCAGGGAGCCCATGCGGTCGGCCTCCAGCCAGAGCGCGAGCTCCAGCTGGTGGGCGGGCATGGTCTCGAAGTAGTTGGTCCGCTCGAAGCTGGTGGTGCCGTTCAGCGACCCGCCGGCGCCCTGCACCAGCTCGAAGTGACCGTTGCCCTTCACCTGGGCGGAGCCCTGGAACATCAGGTGCTCGAAGAGGTGAGCCAGACCCGTACGCCCCTTGACTTCGTGGCGCGAGCCGACGTCGTACCAGAGGCACACCGCCGCGACCGGGGTCAGGTGATCCTCGGAGAGCACCACGCGCAGGCCGTTGGCCAGGCGGTGCTCGGTTGCTGTCAGTCCGCCGGAGCCTGCCTCGGCTGTGGCCGTGTGACCCATGGGCATGTACGTCCCTTCGATCGCGGAAGCGGTCGTGAAACCGCGTGTTTCCTGCCGTCCTGCCACTGTATGCAAGCGGGCGGACCGGCGGCGAAGTTCCCGCACGGCGTACGCCGACAGCGAGATCGCGTAGCCTTCGGGCGATCGTGGTGCGCGGTCCGGGCCGGCCGGAGTCCGGCACCCCGCGTCGGGCGGTCCGGTACGGCCGCGGGGTGACGGCGGCCGGGTGTCCGGGCTCCGCCACACAGCCGGAATCCGGGCGTCCGGGCACGGCTTCACGCAGCCTGGATCCGGTTGTCCGGCGCCGCTCCACGCAGCCAGGACCCGGGTGCCCGGGCACGGCTTCGTACGCCGGAGCCGGGTCCGCGCCCGGCTTGTCAGTCCCACGGTCCACAATGGTCCGCGTCAGATACCGTTCACGCTTCAGCAAGGAGCCAGGCAGCGATGGCCCGCCGCAGCACGAAGACCCCGCCGCCCGACGACTTCGAGGAGAAGATCCTCGACATCGACGTCGTCGACGAGATGCAGGGCTCCTTCCTCGAGTACGCGTACTCGGTCATCTACTCCCGCGCCCTGCCGGACGCCCGGGACGGCCTCAAGCCGGTGCACCGCCGCATCGTCTACCAGATGAACGAGATGGGGCTGCGCCCCGAGCGCGGTTACGTCAAGTGCGCCCGTGTCGTCGGCGAGGTCATGGGCAAGCTGCACCCGCACGGCGACGCGTCGATCTACGACGCCCTGGTGCGTATGGCGCAGCCGTTCTCCATGCGCGTGCCGCTGGTGGACGGCCACGGCAACTTCGGCTCGCTCGGCAACGACGACCCGCCGGCCGCCATGCGGTACACCGAGTGCCGGATGGCCGAGGCCACGGGGCTGATGACGGAGTCGATCGACGAGGACACCGTCGACTTCCAGCCCAACTACGACGGCCAGGAGCGCGAGCCGGTCACCCTTCCGGCCGCCTTCCCGAACCTCCTGGTCAACGGCTCGTCCGGGATCGCGGTCGGCATGGCGACGAACATGCCGCCGCACAACCTGCGCGAGGTCATCTCCGCCGCCCGGCACCTGATCAGGCACCCGAACGCCGACCTCGAAGCGCTGATGAAGCACGTCCCCGGCCCCGACCTGCCCACGGGCGGCCGGATCGTAGGACTCTCCGGCATCCGCGACGCCTACGAGACGGGCCGCGGCACGTTCAAGATGCGCGCGACGGTGTCCGTGGAGGACGTCACCGCGCGCCGCAAGGGCCTGATCGTCACGGAGCTGCCCTTCACGGTCGGTCCCGAGAAGGTCATCGCCAAGATCAAGGACCTGGTGGGCTCGAAGAAGCTCCAGGGCATCGCCGACGTCAAGGACCTCACCGACCGCGAGCACGGACTGCGCCTGGTCATCGAGATCAAGAACGGCTTCGTGCCGGAGGCGGTCCTGGAGCAGCTGTACAAGCTGACGCCGATGGAGGAGTCCTTCGGCATCAACAACGTCGCCCTGGTCGACGGCCAGCCGCTGACGCTGGGCCTGAAGGAGCTGCTGGAGGTCTACCTCGACCACCGCTTCGAGGTCGTCCGGCGCCGCTCGGAGTTCCGCCGGACCAAGAAGCGCGACCGGCTGCACCTGGTGGAGGGCCTGCTGACGGCGCTCGTCGACATCGACGAGGTCATCCGGCTGATCCGCTCCAGCGACAACTCCGCGCAGGCCAAGCAGCGCCTGATGGAGCGCTTCTCGCTCAGCGAGATCCAGACCCAGTACATCCTCGACACGCCGCTGCGCCGCCTGACCCGGTTCGACCGCATCGAGCTGGAGGCGGAGAAGGACCGGCTGAACGCGGAGATCGAGGAGCTGACCCGGATCCTGGACTCGGACGCCGAGCTGCGCAAGCTGGTGTCCAACGAACTGGCGGCGGTCGCCAAGAAGTTCGGCACCGACCGGCGTACGGTCCTGCTGGAGTCCGCGGGCTCCCCGGCGGCCACGGTGTCGCTGCAGGTCGCCGACGACCCGTGCCGGGTGCTGCTGTCCTCCACCGGCCTGCTGGCCCGCACCGCGACCGCCGACCCCTTCGACGACGGCGACGGCCGGCGCAGCAAGCACGACGTGATCGTCTCGGCGGTGCCGGCGACGGCGCGCGGCGAGGTCGGTGTGGTCACCTCCGGGGGCCGTCTGCTGCGGCTCAACGTGGTCGACCTGCCGCAGCTGCCGGACACGGCGGCCGCGCCGAACCTCTCGGGCGGCGCCCCCGTGGCGGAGTTCATCTCGCTGGACGGCGACGAGCAGGTGGTCTGCCTGACCACGCTCGACGAGTCCTCCCCCGGTCTGGCGCTCGGCACCGAGCAGGGCGTGGTGAAGCGGGTGGTGCCCGACTACCCGGCCAACAAGGACGAGCTGGAGGTCATCACCCTCAAGGAGGGCGACCGGATCGTCGGCGCGGTCGAGCTGCGCACGGGTGAGGAGGACCTGGTCTTCATCACGGACGACGCCCAGCTGCTGCGCTTCCAGGCGTCCGTGGTGCGTCCGCAGGGCCGGCCGGCGGGCGGCATGGCGGGCATCAAGCTCACCGACGGCGCCAAGGTCATCTCGTTCACCGCGGTGGACCCGGCGGCCGACGCGATCGTCTTCACGGTCGCGGGCTCGCGCGGCACGCTGGACGACTCCGTGCAGACGACGGCCAAGCTGACCCCGTTCGACCAGTATCCGCGCAAGGGCCGGGCCACCGGCGGCGTGCGCTGCCAGCGGTTCCTCAAGGGCGAGGACTGCCTGTCGCTCGCCTGGGCGGGCCCGGCGCCGGCCAAGGCGGCGCAGAAGAACGGCACGCCGGCCGAGCTGCCCGAGCCCGACCCGCGCCGCGACGGCTCGGGCGTGTCCCTGCCGAAGACGGTGGCGGCGGTGGCGGGACCGGTCTGAACCGGCGGTTCGTCGGTGCCGGCCGGAACCTAGTCGGTCACGGCCGGCACCTCGTCACTCTCGACCGGCGGCCCGTCGGCGGTCCCGGGATCGCCCCCGAGGCCGCCCCCGGGCTCGGGATCGGCCTCGGGATCGCGGACGTAGCGAAGGACGCCCCACATGCCGTGCTCGTCGGCGTGTGGGGCGCCGTTCTTGCACGCGTCGAGCTGCCCGGCGAGCGCGTCCGCGTCGATGCCGGCGCCGATGAGGACGAGCTGGGTGCGCCGGACGTCCGTCGCCGTCCCCGGCTGGGCGTCCGCTACGGCCCCTCCCTGAGCGTCCGTCGTTTCCCGTGGCTGGGCGTCCGCTGCCCCTGGCTGGGCGTCCGCCGTCTCCCACGGCTCCGGGTAGAAGCGCAGGAACCGCCCGACGGCGTGCACGGCATACCGGTTGTGCCGGTCGTACGGTCCGAAGTCGACGTATCCCTTGATCCGGTACAGCCCCTCGGGACGGCTGTCGAGGAACTCCATCAGCCGCCGGGGCTCCATCGGCAGGTCGGACGTGAAGGAGAGGCTGTCGTAGCCGGTGTGCAGATGCCCGGCGTGCTCGCCGGCCTCGTCGTCGTCATGCCGGTGCAGGTCGTCGAAGGACAGCTGCCCGACGCGCTCGTCGCTGGGCCGGCAGTCGAAGAGGAACTCCGGGTCGATGCGGCCGTACGTGGCGGGTACGACAGCGGCCCCGTCGGTGAGGGAGCGGACGAGGCCGAGGACGCGCTCCCCGTCGGCGGCCCGGTCGAGCTTGTTCACGACGACGAGGTCGGCGAGGGCGAGGTGCCGGTCGATCTCGGGGTGCCGGGCGCGGGTGTCGTCGAACTCCGCCGCGTCCACGACCTCGACGAGACCGCCGTAGACGACGCGTGGGTTCTCGCTGGCCAGGAGCATGCGGACGAGCTCCTGCGGCTCGGCGAGTCCGCTGGCCTCGATCACGACGACGTCGATGCCGAGGGACGGCCGGACGAGCCGGTCAAGATATTGATCAAGTTCACTGGCGTCCACGGCACAGCACAGACACCCGTTGCCGAGGGAGACGCTGGAGTCGCCGAGCGCGCCGGCCACCGCCATGGCGTCGATCTCGATCGTGCCGAAGTCGTTGACGATCGCGCCGATCCGGCTGCCGCCGCTGCGGTGCAGCAGGTGGTTGAGAAGGGTGGTCTTGCCGGAGCCGAGGAATCCGGCGAGCACGACGACCGGGATCTGCTGCGGACTCGGGCTCTGCCCCACGTACGACCTCTCTCACGCCTGTGCGTACACCGGCTCGCGGGACGGCGTACGTCTGAGGATTGAATGCCGCCCCAGGATACGAGCCGTAAGAATCACGGCGAAGTGAACGATTGTTAGCAGCACTTGCGGGGCAGACGTTGGGAAGGCGCCGGATTGTGCGACCCTCGCTTCCCTCCGTGCGCCTCCTCTCCGCCTCCCCGCCGATCAGAGCCGCTCGGCACCCTGGAGGCGGCAAGCGCCGCCCATCGCTCGCCGGTCCCCATCAGTCGACCCACACCGACGACCGGCGGACGGTCGCCTGATTCGGGGGTTGACATGGCCACACGGAAATTCACGGCAGGGAGGTTCGGCTCCGCCGCCGGCTTGCTGCTCACCGCGCTCGGCACGACGCTGGCCGCGTGGCAGCGACGGCTGGAGGCGGAAGGGTCGCAGGCGCAAGGGTCGCGGACGGAACGGTCGGAAGCGGAACGGTCGGAGGCGGAACGGCTCCACGCCAAACGGCTCGAACTCGAGGAAGTGGCCTCGCTGCGCCAGGCCCTGGCCCATCAGCAGCGCATGCACTGGGAGCTGCTGACCAAGGCGATCGACGATCCCTCACTCGCCCCGGTGATCGACACCTACGACAAGGACATCCCGGCCGAGAAGCGCCGCCAGTTCCTGTACGCCAACGCCTGGTACGCCTACCTGTACCACAGCCATCGGGCCGGCCTCCTGGACCGGGAGGAGCTGTACCGGCACATGCGGGAGCTGCTGCAGAGCCAAGCCTTCCGCGAGTACTGGGAAGCCTCCCGGCACATGCGCGCCACTTTGAACGAGTCGTCCGAGGAGGCGCAGATCGGCCGCATGATCGACGGCCTGGTCCAGGAGCTGGACGACGCCGACACGGAGGAGTGGTGGGTGGTCGGCAACCCGCCGACCGGCTGACACGACGGAGTGACTTTTGCCCGTCCGACCACACGGAGCACATCAACACCACTAGCGTGATCCCCACCACTCTGCCCCGACTTTGTGCTCTGTAAGGACCGGTACCTTTGAAGATCGTGCGCCGCATCGGTGTGCCGCCCAGCGCCCGAGGCAGTAACTCAGGAGCCACCTGCCCGGACGTGTTCGAGCTGAGCGACGGCAACTTCGCCGTCATCGGCACCGAGGCCACCGAGGCGCTGGACCCCGAGCTCCCGGCGGACGCCGCGCGTGCGGACTACGAACGCATCGTCGTCGTGAGCCGGGAGACCCTGATCCGCGCCAAGGCGGACATCCCCGACGCCTGACGTCTCCCGCAGGCGGCACGTCCACCCTTGACGTGTCCCCTCCCCGCATCCGGCCGCACGCCGACCGCACGCGAGCCGGACGAGTCACCCGGCGAGCAGTCCGGTACCCCGCTCCTGCTCGACGCTCCACCGATGAGGCCTGGCGCCCGGAACGGCACCAGGCCACACGCTTGTCCAGACGGCCACCGGACGCCCGTTCAGGCACCGCCGGATGCCTGTCAGCCGGGCGGCGCTCGCCTGGTCAGGCGCCCCCGGGGACGGCAACCGGCGCCTGCGGACCCACATACCGCGCCACCGGGCGGATGATCTTCGGATCCTCCGCCTGTTCCAGGATGTTGGCGCTCCAGCCCACCACCCGTGCCGCGGCGAAGGTGGGGGTGAACATCTCGCGGGGCAGACCGCACCGCTCCATGACGACGCCCGCGTAGAACTCGACGTTCGTGTGCAGTTCCCGGCCGGGCTTCAGTTCGGCGAGGATCGCCTCGACCCGGCGTTCCACCTCGACGGCGAAGTCCACCCGAGGGCCGCCGAAGCTCTGGGCGATCTCGCGGAGCATCCGGGAGCGGGGGTCCTCGGTGCGGTAGATCGCGTGCCCGAAGCCCATGATCCGCTCGCCGGCCAGGACACGTTCGCGGATCCAGCCGTCGATGCGGTCGGGGCTGCCGATCGCGTCCAGGGTGTCCAGTGCCCGGCTGGGCGCGCCGCCGTGCAAGGGTCCGGACAGTGCCCCCACCGCGCCGACCAGGCACGCGGCCACGTCCGCCCCGGTCGAGGCGATGACCCGCCCGGTGAACGTTGACGCGTTGAAGCCGTGATCAATGGTTGAGATCAAGTACTGCTCGATCGCCCGGGCCCGCTCCGCGTCTGGTTCGGCACCGGTCACCATGTACAGATAGTTCGCGGCGTACGACAGGTCCTCCCGTGGCTCCACCGGCTCCAGCCCGCGGCCCAGCCGGTACAGCGCTGCGAGCAGCGTCGGTACGGCCGCGGTGGCCACGAGGGTGTCGTCGCGGCGCTGCGTGGTGTCGATGTCGTAGACCGGACGGAAGCCCTTGGCCGCGCCGAGCAGCGACAGCGCCGTGCGCATCCCGGCGAGCGGCCCGGAGGCGGAACCCGCCGCCGCGACGGCCGGCAGCACCGCACGGACCTCGTCCGGCAGCCGGCGCAGCGAAGCCGTCCGCGCGGTGAAGGCGGCGCCGCGCTCGGCGTCCGGCAGTTCACCATGGACGAGCAGATGCCAGACGTCCTCGAAGGAGCGGGTCCGGGCGAGTTCCACGGCCGAGTACTGGCGGTAGTGGTAGAAGCCCTCACGGCCACGGACGTCACCGATCTCGGTGTCGGTCACGACGACTCCGGCCAGCCCTCGGGGCGCCTCGATCAGCGGGGAGGCGGGCCTCACGGCAGATGCGTTGACGGACATGTTTCCCTCCTTGGCATTGATTCGACTGTCTATGCTTGACTCAACTACTGTCAATATTGATTGAATCAATACATCGAGAGGGCGGCTACGGTGACCTCCATGCGTGACCATGAACCCCACCCCGGCCACCCGGGACGGCGGCTGACCACCAAGGAGGCCGCCGAACTGCTGGGCGTGAAGCCCGAGACCGTGTACGCGTACGTGAGTCGCGGTCAGCTCAGCAGCCGCCGCGTGCCCGGCGGGCGGGGCAGCAGTTTCGACGCCGCGGAGGTCGAGGCGCTCGCCCGCCGCAACAGGCGGGAGAGCGCGGGCGGTTCGGGATCCGGCGGCGAGCTGTCCGTCCGCACCCGGATCACCCTGATCGAGAAGGACGGCTACTACTTCCGCGGCGTCGACGCGACCGAACTGGCCGCCCGGTACTCCTACGAGGAGATCGCCGAGTGGCTGTGGACCGGCCGGCTGCGCCCGGGTGTCACGTTCACCGCCCCTGAGGCGTCCGTGGCGGCGGCCCGCAGCGCCGTGTGCTCCTTGCCCGAACACGCCGGCCCGGCCGACCGGTTGCGGGTCGCGGCGATCGCCTCCGCGGCCGAGGACCCGCTGCGCTTCGACCTCTCCGAGGAGGCCGTGCTCGGCACCGCGCGCACCCTCATCCCCACGCTCGTCGCCGCCCTCGCCCCCACGCACCGCTCCCCCCTCCGGACCGGACCGCTGGCCCACCGCTTGTGGGCCGCGCTCACCGGCCGGAAACCGGACGAGCCCTCCCTGCGGACCCTGGACGCCGCGCTCTGCCTTCTCGTCGACCACGACCTGGCCGCCTCCACCCTGGCCGTCCGCGTCGCCGCCTCGGCCCGCGCGCACGCCTACGCGGCCGTCTCCGCGGGCCTCGGCGTCATCGAGGGGCCGCTGCACGGCGCCGCCAGCGGGCTCGCCCACCGTCTGCTGCAGGAAGTGCTGGACGAGGGCAACGCCGGTCCGGTGATCGCGGAGGAACTGCGCGCGGGTCGCCGGATCCCCGGCCTCGGCCACCGGCTCTACCCCGGCGAGGACCCACGCGCGCGTGCCCTGTTCGCCCTGCTGGAGCAGGTCCCGCAGGCCGAGCCCGCCCTGGCCGCCGCCCGCGACATCGTGGCCACCACCGCCCGCCACGCCCCGCTGCACGCCAACGTCGACCTGGCCCTCGCCGTGTTCACCGCCGCGCACGGGATGCCGCCCACCGCCGGTGAGACGATCTTCGCGGTGGCCCGTACCGCCGGCTGGATCGCGCACGCCCTCGAGGAGTACGCGGAACGGCCGCTGCGGATGCGTCCGAGCGGGCAGTACGTGGGGCCGAAACCGCCGCAGCCGTTGCCGGAGTGAGCCCCGGGGTACTCGTCCGAACCAGGACACGGACGCGGCCGGAAGTCACGCCATGCGAAGTCAGGTTAGGCTCACCTGTGTGAGTACGTGCGCGACCGTTTCGCGGGCCCTCGACGAGCCCGTTTCCGGAACCGCAGCCACGGCGACGACCTGGCTGCTC
The DNA here is from genome assembly GCF_040637635.1 of Streptomyces sp. NPDC028635. Taxonomy (NCBI): domain Bacteria; kingdom Bacillati; phylum Actinomycetota; class Actinomycetes; order Kitasatosporales; family Streptomycetaceae; genus Streptomyces; species Streptomyces sp. NPDC028635. The sequence continues at coordinate 267,454 of NZ_JBEZWX010000004.1, forward strand.
CTGGAGCAGCCAGGCCCCTGGGGCGCCAAGGCGCTCGTTTCCAGCCACCTGGATCCGGCGCTGGGCCGCGCCCTGGAAGCGGCCGCCGAAGGCACCGGCGTACGGATCGCGCTGATCCGGCGCCCGGGCCGCCACGCCGACCTCGGCACCCCGGACGTACGGCAGGTGTACGCCGCCCACACCGTCCCCGGCAACGTGTGGCTGCACGGAGCGGCACTCACCGACCCTCACCGCCTGCTCGATCTCGACCTCACCGCGCTCGGCCGGGGCGACCACACGGGCTTCGACACCGTTCTCGGCGGCGGCCGGCACACCGGCGGGCCACTGGCCCTGGTGTGCACCAACGGCAAGCGCGACCGGTGCTGCGCACTGCTCGGCCGGCCCCTCGCCACCGAGCTCACGGCATCCGGTGTGCCGGGGGTGTGGGAGGTCACCCATCTGGGTGGACATCGCTTCTCACCGACGGTGCTCGTCCTGCCGTACGGCTACGCCTACGGCCGCGCGCAGGCGCACTCCGTCAAGGAGGTGCTGCACGGCGTCCAGGAGGACCGGATCGTGGTGGAGGGCTGCCGTGGCGCGTCCGCCTGGGAGCGCCCGGGCCAGGCGGCCGAGCTGGCCGTGCGCGGCGTCGCGGGCGAGTACGCCGCACAGGCGCTGCGCATCGAACGGACGGACGGCGCGGCACCGCGCTGGGAGGTGTTCGTCGCCCACGTCGACGGCCGCCGCTGGCGGGTCACCGTCGAGCAGGGCGAGGCGCTGCCGCCGCGCCCGGAGAGCTGCGGAGCCGCCGTGCTGGGCACGCCCGCACGGATGGACGTCGTGGCCGTCGAGGAACTGACCGCGGGGGTCCGCTGACCGTCCCCGCCTCGACGTGTCGTGCGCGTCCGCCGCACATGGTTGATCACATGGACCGTCGTCCTTGATCCATCCAGGCGTGCCCACCGATCAAGATCCGGTCAAGCCCGGGTCAAGAGATCCAGGCCACACCCCCTACGGCTCAGCCGTCCCCGGCACGTACCGTCATGGGTATGAGCCCCACTCCCCCCGCACGCCGTCTGCGCCTCGGTCTGCCGCGGCGGGTGTTCTCGCAGGTGCTGCTGATGCAGGTGGCGATCGCCGCGGGCGTAGCGGTGCTGGCGACCGGGCTGTTCCTCGCACCGCTCAGCCACCAGCTGGACGACCAGGCGATGCGCCGCGCCCTCGCGATCGCGCAGACCACGGCTCAGGACCCGGAGATCGCCGAGGGAGTGCTCACCACCGCGCCGACCGCGGACGGCCCGGTGCAGCAGGAGGCCGAACGGATCCGGAAAGCCACGCACGCCGAGTACATCGTGGTCCTGGACCGGCACTGGGTGCGCTGGTCGCATCCCACGCCCTCGGAGATCGGCAAGCTCGTCTCCACCAGCCCCGAGGACGCCCTGAAGGGCACGGAGGTCATGGAGATCGACAAGGGCACCCTGGGGCGCTCCGCGCGCGGCAAGGTGCCGCTGCGCGACGCACACGGCGACATCATCGGCGCGGTGTCCGTCGGTATCGCCTACGACAGCGTGCGGGCGCGGCTGATCAGCGCCATCCCGGGGCTGCTGGCGTACGCCGGCGGAGCCCTGGCCGTGGGTGCCCTGGCCGCCTGGCTCATCTCACGGCGCGTCCAGCGCCAGACCCGGGACCTCGCGTTCTCCGACATCTCGGCGCTGCTCGCGGAGCGCGAGGCCATGCTTCACGGCATCCGTGAGGGGGTCGTGGCGCTCGACCGCGGCGGCCGCATCCGGCTGCTCAACGACGAGGCGCAGCGGCTGCTCGGCATCGGCGAGGAGGCCGTGGGGCGCTCCCCCGACGAGGCCTTCGGTGAGGGTCGTACGGCGGACGTGCTGGCCGGCCGGGTCACCGGCACCGATCTGCTCACGGTCCGCGGGCAACGCGTCCTGGTCGCCAACCGGATGCCCACCGACGACGGCGGCGCGGTGGCCACGCTGCGCGACCGCACGGAGCTGGAGCAGCTGGGCCGCGAGCTGGACTCCACGCGGGGCCTGATCGACGCGCTGCGCGCCCAGGACCACGAGCACGCCAACCGCATGCACACCCTGCTCGGGCTGCTCGAGCTGGAGATGTACGACGACGCCGTCGAGTTCGTCGGAGAGGTCGTCGGCGACCACCGGGCGACCGCTGAGCAGGTCACCGAGAAGATCCAGGACCCGCTGCTCGCCGCGCTGCTGGTGGGGAAGGCGACCGTGGCGGCCGAGCGCGGTGTCGCCCTGTGGATCTCGGACCGGACCTGGCTGCCGGACCGCCTGGTGGACCCGCGCGGGCTGGTGACGATCGTGGGCAACCTGGTCGACAACGCGCTCGACGCCGTCGCGGGCACGCCGCACGCGCGCGTGGAGGTCGAGCTGCGCGCCGAGGACCGCACCGCGGTGCTGCGCGTACGGGACACCGGGCCGGGCGTCCCGGAGGAGCAGCGGGAGCTGGTGTTCACGGAGGGCTGGTCGACCAAGAAGCCGCCGGCGCACGGCAAGCGCGGGATCGGCCTGTCCCTGGTGCGGCGGCTCGCGCAGCGGCAGGGCGGCAGCGCGACCGTGGCCGAGGCGGAGGGCGGGGGCGCGCAGTTCACGGTCGTGCTGCCGGAGGCGGTGGCCGAGCCCGAGCCGGAACTGCAGCCCGTCCTGGCCACACCGGCGGACTCGGCCGTCGAGGAGGAGACGCGATGATCGAGGTCCTGGTCGTGGACGACGACACCCGGGTCGTCCAGGTCAACGCCGCCTATGTGGCCAAGGTGCCCGGCTTCCACGTCGCCGGCGAGGCGCACAGCGCGGCGGAGGCACTGCGGCAGGTGGAGGAGCTGCCCCGCCTGGACCTCGTCCTCATGGACCACTACCTGCCCGACGAGACGGGTCTGGAGGTCGTGTCGGAGATGCGGCGGCGCGGTCACCAGACGGACGTGATCATGGTGACGGCGGCGCGGGACATCGCGACGGTGCAGGCGGCGATGCGGCAGGGCGCACTGCAGTACCTGGTCAAGCCGTTCGCCTTCGCGGGCCTGCGCGCCAAGCTGGAGGCGTACGCGGAGCTGCGCCGCAGGCTGGACGGCGGCGGTGAGGCGGAACAGGCGGACGTGGACCGGATCTTCGGCGCGCTGTCCGCGTCGTCGGAGCCGGGGCTGCCCAAGGGGCACTCCCCCACCACCGCGGAACTGGTCCGGCAGGCGCTGATGCACGCCGACGGGCCGCTGTCGGCCCAGGAGATCGCCGAGCGGACGGGCCTGAGCCGGCAGACGGCGCAGCGCTATCTGAAGCTGCTGGAGCGCACCGGGCGGGCGCGGCTGACGCTGAAGTACGGCGACGCGGGCCGCCCGGAACACCGTTACGTGTGGGCGACCCGCGCCTGAGGCACGGCCGTGAGGGCGGTGGAAGGAGCCGTGCCCGCACAGGAGTACGGGCACGGCCCCCGGCCTTCTCGATCCCCCGTGGCGCTGCTCGTTGTGGTCAGCCGGCCGCCTTCTCGACGAACTCGGTCGTGTACGTCTTGGCGAGGTCCACCTCGGCGTTCTTGATGGTGGGGTTGAACGCCTTGAGGACCTTCTCGACGGTCTGGGGGCCGTTCGCCGGCATCACGCCGTCCTTGGTGAACATCGGCAGCGTGCTCTTGATGGCGGCGGCGTACAGGACCTTGTTGCCCTTCGAGTAGTCGGCGGGCATCTTGTCGGCGATCTCGGAGGCGCTGTGGGTGGACATCCACTTGAGCGTCTTGACGAACGCGTTGGCCAGCTTCTGGACGGTGTCCTTGTGGCTGTTCACCCAGTCCGTCTGCATGTACAGACTGGACGACGGGTACGGACCGCCGAGCGCCGCCTGGGAGCCCTCGGGCGTGCGCATGTCGAGCAGCACCTTCCCGGCGTTCTTGTCCAGGATGGTCGTGACCGTGGGGTCGGTCGTCATGCCGCCGTCGATCGCGCCCTGCTGGAGGGCGGAGATGAAGGTCGGTCCGGCGCCGACGGCGACCGGCGTGAAATCGCTGACCTTCACGCCGTTGGTGACCGCCAGGTACTTGGTGAGGAAGTCGGTGGAGGAGCCGAGGCCGGTGACGCCGAGCTTCTTGCCCTTGAAGTCCTTGGGCGAGGTGATGTCCTTCTCCGCCTTGGTGGAGACGACCTCCACCTCGCCGGGCGCGTGCGAGAACTGCACGACGGACTCGACGGCCTTGCCCTTCACCTGGAGGTCGAGCGTGTGGTCGTAGAAGCCGACGGCTCCCTGGACCTGACCGGAGACGAGTGCGGTCTCGGCCTGCACGCCGGCCGGCTCGCTCAGCAGCTCCACGTCCAGGCCCTCGGCGTCGAAGTAGCCGAGGCGCTGGGTGAGCATCGCCGGCAGGTAGATGACCTTGTCCAGGCCGCCGACCATGATCTTGACCTTCACGCCCTTGCCGTCACCCTTGCCGCCCGCGTCGGCGGAGGTGTCGGCGGCGTCGTTGGCACAGGCGGTGAGCGAGGTGAGGGCGAGCAGGCCGGCGGTGGCCAGGGAGGCGTATCTGGCGGTCCGGCGAGGGGTCTTGCGCATGAGCGTTCACGTCCTTGGAAGAGGGCCGGGCGGCGGGGAAAGAGGCGGCAGGGCGCGTCAAGGGGCAGAGGAGGGTGGGCGTCAGCTGTCGGAGCGCGACGGCTTCCAGCGGAAGATGCGCCGTTCGGCGAAGGTCAACAGTCCCTCGGCGAGGAGGGCGACGACGGCCAGGATCACCATGGCCGCGTACACACCGGCGGCGTTGAAGGTGCCCTGCGACTGGGCGACGAGCAGGCCGATGCCCTTCGTCGCGCCGATGTACTCGCCGACGATGGCGCCGATGAGGGCGAAGCCGAAGCTGACATGGAGGCTGGTGAAGATCCAGGACGTCGCCGACGGGATGACCACCTGAAGAGTCACCCTCCGGTTGCTCGCACCGAGGATCCGGGCGTTGGCCACGAGATTGCGGTCGACCTCTCGGGCGCCCTGGAAGGCGTTGAAGAACACCGGGAAGAAGACCAGGACGACGGCGGAGGCCACCTTCGAGACCGGACCGAGGCCGAACCAGATCACGAAGATGGGGGCCAGGACGATCCTGGGTATCGAGTTGAGCACCTTGATGTATGGACCAAGGACATCGGCGAGGAACGCGATCCGTCCGAGCGCGATACCGAGGATCACACCGGCGATGACACCGACGATCCACCCGATGAGCGCCTCGTAGAGCGTGTACCAGATCTGCTCGCCGAGGGAGCCGAGCGCCGTCCCGTGCAGGACCCAGGTGGAGATCTGGTCCCAGATCTGCGAGGGCATCGAGAAGTTGAACGGGTCGATGACCTTGGCGCGGGAGAGCACCTCCCACAGGCCGAGCACGGCGACCAGCAGCAGGGCACGGACGGACATGACGACGACTTTGCGTCTGCGGGCGGCACGCGCGCGTGAGTGCGCGCGGTCCGGGGTCTTGGCCGTGTCGACGACCGGCGTGCTGAGCACCTCAGGCGACATGAGCGGCACCCCTCTCGCGGGTGATGCGCACCTCTTCGCCGAGGCACTCCCAGATCTCCCGGTAGATCTCCAGGAAGCGCGGCTCCAGCCGCACCTGCTCGACCTTGCGGGGCCGCGGCAGGTCGATGTCGAAGACCTGCTTGACGGTGGCGGGTCCGGCCGTCATCACGACGACCCGGTCGGCCAGGGCGATGGACTCCTCCAGATCGTGGGTGACGAAGACGACGGAGGCGCGTGTGCCCTCCCACAGCTCCAGCAGCTCGTCGGACATCAGGGCCCGGGTCTGCACGTCGAGCGCCGAGAAGGGTTCGTCCATGAGCAGGATCTCGGGGTCGTTGACGAAGGTCGCGGCGAGGGCGACCCGCTTGCGCTGGCCTCCGGAGAGCTGGTGCGGGTAGCGGTCCTCGAAGGCCGCGAGCCCGACCCGGGCGAGCCAGGCGCGGGCCCTCTCCTTCGCCTCGGCCTTCGGCACGCCGCGGAAGCGGGGGCCCGCCATGACGTTGGACAGCACCGTGCGCCACGGGAAGGTGGCGTCCTGCTGGAAGACGAAGCCGACCTTGTCGCCGACGCCGCGCACCGGCTCACCGGCGACCAGGACGTCGCCCTCGCTGGGCTCCTCAAGGCCGCTCACCAGCGTCAACGTCGTCGACTTGCCACAGCCGGTGGGGCCGACGACCGCCACGAACTCGCCTTGCCGGACGGTCAGGTCGAGGTCCCTGACGGCCGTGTGCAGACCACCGGACGGCGTCCGGAAGGTTTTGCCTGCGCCCCGCAGTTCGATGGCGGGGCTGGTGTCTGTGCTCATGGGCCGGGACCGTAGATGTGGCGGGGGCCACAGCAGCAGTCTTGTGAGCACATGCGCTTCTTTTGCTTGCAACAGACTGTTGTGCTCGTTTTGCTCGCGCTACAACAACGGAGCCGAAACACGGGCGTAACGCCCGCCTGGCCTTGACAGAAAGAGGCCCGATGATTGACGTCCTGGTGGTGGACGACGACTTCCGTGTCGCCGAGATCAACGCCAAGTACGTGGGAAAGGTTCCCGGCTTCCGGGTGGCCGCCCGCGCGCACAGCGCTGCCCAGGCCCTGGCCGCCGTCGAGCGGGGCGGGATCGACCTGGTGCTGCTCGACCACTACCTGCCCGACCAGACGGGCCTGCAACTCGTCCACCGGATGCGCCAGCAGGGGCACGGCACCGACGTCATCATGATCACGGCGGCCGGCGACGTCACGACCGTGCAGACCGCCATGCGTCTCGGCGCGCTGCACTACCTGGTGAAACCTTTCACCTTCGCCGCCCTGCGCACCCGCCTGGACTCCTACGCCGCCCTGCGCCGCACCGTGGACCGGGTCGGCGGGCGGGGTGTCGCCGGCCAGGAGCAGGTCGACCGCATCTTCGGCGCCCTGCGGACCGCTTCGGTGCCGTCGTCGCCGGGGCTGCCGAGCGGTCACTCGGAGCCCACCACGGACCTGATCTGCTCGGTGCTGCACCGCTCCGACCAGCCGCTGTCGGCCCACGAGGTCGCCGCCCGCACGGGCCTGAGCCGCTCGACCGCCCAGCGCTACCTGCGCCACCTGGAACAGGCCGGCCGCCTACGGCTGTCCTTGAAGTACGGCGACACGGGCCGCCCGGAACACCGGTACGCGTGGGTGGCGCCCTAGGGGGTGTCTCGCTGCCGTACTCGCTGACCGACCGCGCCTCGCCCTCGCGCGCGCACCCTACGCCTGGCCGCCCGGTTTCCACTCCCGGGCGAGGAGCCCGAGCACCACCTCGTCGAGGAACTCGCCCATCACCCAGGCCGAGGAGCGGAGTACGCCCTCGCGGACGAAGCCGTTGCGCTCGGCGGAGCGCAGCATCGCGGCGTTGTCCGCCAGCGTCTCGATCTGCAGCCGCTGCAGACCGCGTACGACGAAGCCGTAGTGGCACAGCACCGCGACGACGTCGGTGCCGTAGCCCTTGCCGCGGGTGGACGGCAGCAGCCCCAGCCCGATGTGCGCGGAGCGGCTGTGGTTGTCGATGCCCCACAGCGTCGCCATACCGACGAGCGTGCCGCCGTCCGACTCCACGACGGAGAAGCGGACATTCGACTCGTCCTTGTCGTCGGAGACCAGCCGTGAGTCCTCCGCGCCGGGCGTCGTGGGCCGCCACGGTCGTCCTTCCGACCGCGCCGACGTGAGCACGTCGTCGAGGAGTTCGGCGCGCAGGACCGGGATGTCTTCCTCGTGCCGGGCCCTCAGCCCGACCTTGCTGCCCCTGAGCATGCGATCTTCCTATAGGACTGACGCGGGCCGCGGCAAACGAATAGACACGCCGTCCAGCGGAGCGGCAGCTCTAGGCCGCTCCCGCGCCCGTCAGCGAACGCACCTCGGTCTCCGCGTGCTTGGCCTCGTCCGGGACCTCCGTGGAGGTGACGGTGCCGAGCCAGCCGGCGAGGAAGCCCAGCGGGATCGAGACCAGGCCCGGGTTCTCCAGCGGGAAGAGCTGGAAGTCGACGCCCGTGACGAGGGAGTTCGGGGCTCCGGAGACCACCGGGGACAGGATGACGAGCAGCAGGGCCGGGACGAGTCCGCCGTACACGGCCCACACCGCGCCACGCGTCGTGAAGCCGCGCCAGAACAGCGAGTAGAGCAGCACCGGAAGGTTCGCGGACGCGGCCACGGCGAAGGCCAGCCCGACCAGGAACGCCACATTGAGGTCGCGGGCGAGCAGCCCGAGGGCGATCGCGACCACGCCGATACCGACCGCGGCGGCCCGGGCGACGGCGACCTCACTGCGCTGCTTGCCCGTACGGCGGCGCAGTGACGCGTACAGGTCGTGGGCGACGGAGGCGGACGAGGCCAGCGTGATGCCGGCGACCACCGCGAGGATCGTCGCGAAGGCGACGGCGGTGACGATCGCGAACAGCACCGTGCCCCCCGTGGAGTCGAGGCCGCCGCCCAAGTCGAGCGCCAGCAGCGGGACCGCCGTGTTTCCGGCCGCGTTGGACTGCCGTACCGCCTGCGGCCCAACGATCGCCGCGGCGCCGAAGCCGAGGACGATCGTCATCAGGTAGAAGCCACCGATGAGCCCGATCGACCAGATCACCGAGCGCCGGGCGGCCCGGGCCGTGGGCACGGTGTAGAAGCGGGACAGGATGTGCGGCAGCCCGGCCGTGCCCAGCACCAGCGCGAGGCCCAGGCTGATGAAGTCCAACCGGGCGGTCCAGTTCGCGCCATAGCGCAGCCCCGGGGCCAGGAACGCGTCTCCGTGGCCGCTGCGGTCGGCCGCCGTGAGCAGCAGCCGGTCGAAGTCGCCGTGGAAGCGGACGAGGACGAGCACGGTCAGCGCGACCGTACCGCCGAGCAGCATGACCGCCTTGACGATCTGGATCCATGTGGTGGCCCGCATCCCTCCCAACGACACGTAGATCACCATCAGTGCGCCCACGCCGATGACGGTCCAGGACTGCGCCGCACCGCTCGTACGCCCCAGGAGCAGGGCGACCAGGCTGCCCGCGCCCACCATCTGCGCCACCAGATACAGAACGGACACGGTGACGGAGGAAGTTCCCGCCGCGATCCGCACGGGCCGCTCCCGCATGCGGGCCGCGACCACGTCCGCGAGGGTGAACCGTCCGCAGTTGCGGACCAGTTCGGCGACCAGGAAGAGCACCACCAGCCACGCCACGAGGAAGCCGACCGAGTACAGCAGGCCGTCGTAGCCGTACAGCGCGATGAGTCCGGAGATGCCGAGGAAGGAAGCGGCCGACATGTAGTCGCCCGCGATGGCAAAACCATTTTCCATCGGGGAGAAGAGCCGCCCCCCGGCGTAGAACTCCTCGGCCGAACCATGCCGGTTGCGGCTCACCCAGGTCGTGATCGCCAGTGTGACGGCGACGAACACGCTGAACAGCGCCAACGCCAGCGTCTGGTGGTTCCCGGTCATACGGCACCGCCTCGGGCGCCGCGGGTCATTTCCTGAGTGTCCCAGCGCAGTTCCAGTGCGGCCCGGTCCCGGCGCAACCGGGCGTGACGCGCATAGGCCCAGGTGAGCAGGAACGTGCTGAGGAACTGACCGAGCCCGGCGACCATCGCCACGTTCACGGCGCCCACCACCGGCCGCGCCATGAAGGCGGGCGCGGCGGTCGCCGCCACGACGTATCCGACGTACCAGAGCAGGAAGCCGGCGACCGCCGGCACCACGAACCTCCGGTACCGGCTGCGGACCTCCTGGAAGGCAGCGCTGCGCTGCACTTCGAGGTAGACGTCGGCCGCGGCCACCTGCGACCGCTCCCCTCGCGGGGCCGGCACGGCAGCGGAGGTCGTCGCCGTGCCGTCCACGGACTCGCCCCAGCCGGAGGCGAGCGCGTCGTACCAGGGGTCGTCGTGCCGGGCGCTCTCGGGAGCGCCGACGGCAGAGGGGGCGGGGTGGTGCTCGGGCGCGGCGGTTCCGTCTGGACCGCCCCCGCGTGGACGACCGTTGCTTGACTGCATGCCCAAGGATGGACAGAACGGGAAGATCCCTGACTCTTCTTCCCCCTGCTGTTCACCCCATCAGGTGACTTCCCCCGCCGACGGCCGGGCCAGCCCCTTCGCATACGCATAACGCACCGCCTGCGCCCGGTCCTTGAGCCCGGTCTTGGCGAAGAGGTTGTTGATGTGGGTCTTCACCGTCGCGGTGGACACGTGCAGCCTCTGGGCGATCTCCTGGTTGCTGAGGCCCTCCGCGATGAGCAGCAGCACCTCCGTCTCCCGCACCGTGAGTCCGTCCGGCGCCGGCTCGACGGGCTGCTGCCGGGGTTCGGGCTCCGACAGCCGCTCGAGCAGGCGGCGCTGGATACTCGGGGACAGCCCGGCGTCTCCGGAGAGCACGCTGTGCACGGCCCGCACGATCTCGTCCCCGCCCGCGTCCTTGGTCAGATAGCCGCGTGCACCCGCCCGCAGCGCCGGGAACAGGGAGTCGTCGTCGGCGTAGGTCGTCAGCACCACGACCTGGGTGCGCGGATGTTCCGCGCGGATCCGCCGGGTGGCCTCCACCCCGTCACAGCGGGGCATGCGCAGGTCCATCAGCACCACGTCGGGGTCCAGTTCGGCGACGAGTCTCACCGCCTCGTCCCCGTCTCCCGCCGCGCCGACGACCTCGACACCGGGCAGCAGCCCCAGCAGCATCACGATGCCTTCCCGAACGACGGTCTGGTCGTCGGCGACCACGACCCTGGCCGACACCGTGCCCTCCCCCTCGGTCATACCGGCACCTTCAACGTCACCACGAACCCTTCCTCACCCGGCCCGGCGTCGAGCGATCCGCCCAGCAGCTCGGCCCGCTCGCGCATGCCCAGCAGACCGTACCCGCCGCCCGCCCCGGTCAGCTCCCCCGGTCTGCCCCCCGAGTCCCGTACTCGCAGGGCCACTTCGTGCTCGGAGTAGTCCAGCCGCACCTCGACCTTGGCCCCGGGCGCGTGCTTGCGGACGTTCGTCAGCGCCTCCTGGGCGACCCTGCGCACCGCCTGCGAGGCCTCCGCCGGCAGCGGCCGGCTGTCACCCGAGACGGTGACCTCCGCGCCGTCGGTCTGCCTGACCAGCTCTTTGAGGAAGTCCTCCACGGGAGTCAGTTCCCCACGCAGGGCGGAGAGCGCCTGCCGGGTCTCGGCGAGGCCCTCCCGAGCCATACCCCGGGCCGCCACGACCCGTTCGAGGATCTGCTCGCGGTCCGCGCCGCGTTCGACGAGCAGCCGGGCCGCCTCCAGATGCACCAGCTGGGCAGAGAGGCTGTGGGCGAGCACGTCGTGGATCTCCCGGGCGATCCTGGCCCGCTCCGCCAGAGCCGCCGACTCCGCCTCGGCCGCCCGGGCGGCTCGCTCCTGCGCGAGCAGCCGCTGGGCGTTGCCGCGCGCCTCGGCGTCCAGCCGCAGGGCGTACCCGCCGAGAGCCAGGCCGGCCGTCGTGACGACCGTGGTCAGCCATGCGTCGTTGTTGACGGTCGCGTACGCCTGGAAGGACAGCCAGGTGACGGGCAGCGCCGCCGCGAGGGGCAGCCGCTCCAGGGCGGCGACACCGCAGCCGCACCAGATGACCAGGGCCGGCACCTTGAAATCGGTGGCCTGTGCGCCGACCGCGAGAGCCACGAGCAGCAGGCACAGGGCGACGGACGGGACGAGCCGGTGGGCGAGCGTGGTCCGGTAGAACGCCCAGCCGGCGGCGGTGGCCGCGAAGACGACCCCAGCGGCGGCGGCGATGCCCCAGCCGTGGACATGGCCGCCGGTGAAGGAGCTGAACAGCAGCGCCCCGATCGCGACGAGCCTGACCGCCCAGGCGAGCAGACGCCGGGCCCGGGAGATGCCCTCGCTGCCCAGGGCTTCCCGGGAGGGCCAGCGCGTCCAGGCGTTCTCCGTCACACGCGTTCCTTCCGTGCCTGGCGGATGATGTCGTCACCGTACGCCGCAGCGGGGCCGGCCACCGGGGGCAGGGACTGGGCCCGCTTGACCAGGATCGCGGAGCGGACGAGCAGCGTGCAGGCGAGGCCGAGCAGGAGAGCGGAGCTGTTCTGGTGTATGCCCACCAGCAGTCCGACGCCGATGAGTCCCAGGCGCAGGGCGACGCCGGCGGCCCAGGCCGCCCCGCTGGCCTTGGTGCTCTTGCTCCACACGGTGCCGTCGGTCTCCACCCACATGCGGGTCGTCCAGGCCCAGCCGGCGCCGGTCGCGACGGCTATGAGGAGTTCGGCGGCGAGCAGCACCACGGATCCGGCGCGGTGATGGGCGTCGAGCAGCCCCGGCGAGCGCAGCGCCATGACCGTGAGGATGACCGGCACCAGCCACCAGCGGCGGTCGGCGCTGACGCGGCGGGCAGTGAACTGGCGCGCGATCACCAGCACGGCGACGGCGACCATCACCAGCACATTGACGAGCCCGGACATGCAAGCCTCCGTGAGCGGAACGAGGGCCGGCAGCGGAGTGCCGCCGACGCCTCTGAAGCTACGGAAAAGCCCAGGTGGGGCGGATCGGAGTGGGGGTGGAAAACCGGGTGGAACCGCGGCCGGCGCTTCCTCCACCCACGGGTGGAGAGCCGGCGTTCGCTCGTGTGTATGGGGGGCGGTGGCCGCGGGGAGCAAGCTTGAGCTCGGGCCGGGCGGGGCCGGGTCGGGTGGGGCCGGGTCGGGTGGGGCCGGGTAGGGCTCTCCCTGGCGGGGCCGGGCCCGGCCGAGGGAACGCTCGGTGCTGCGCACGGCGGCTCTTGGCTTGGGCGCCCCGCCTCGTCAGCACACGGGCTATGCCAGGACGTAAGCACTGGCCGAACGTGGGGCGTGGCGGGACGTATGCCCTGGGAGGACGTAAGGCCTGGCAGGGCGTAAGGCTCGGCAGGCCGGGGCGGAGAACCACCGAGGGCCGGGCGCGGCGCCGGACCTGCGGGTCCTGGCAGGGCGACGCGGAGAACCGGCGGGGCCCCGGGCCGGACGCGCTCACGTCCGGCCCGGGGCCCCGGGTGGTCCAGGCTCAGCCCAGCGGCTAGGCGTCGATGCGGGAGCGGTCCAGCGTCGCCGCCGAGCTGGAGATGAACTCCTTGCGGGGCGCCACGTCGTTGCCCATGAGCAGGTCGAACACCTGCTCCGCCGCCTCGAGGTCGGTGAGGTTGATCCGGCGCAGCGTGCGGCGGCGCGGGTCCATCGTCGTCTCGGCCAGCTGGTCGGCGTCCATCTCACCGAGGCCCTTGTAGCGCTGGATGGAGTCCTTGTATCGGATGCCCTTGCTCTGGAACTCCATCAGCTTGTCCCGCAGCTCGCGGTCGGAGTACGTGTAGACGTACTTGTCCTGGCCCTTCTTCGGCTGGACCAGCTCGATGCGGTGCAGCGGCGGCACCGCGGCGAACACCCGGCCCGCCTCGACCATGGGCCGCATGTAGCGGTGGAACAGGGTCAGCAGCAGTGTGCGGATGTGGGAGCCGTCGACGTCGGCGTCGGTCATCATGATGATCTTGCCGTAGCGGGCCGCGTCGATGTCGAAGGTCCGCCCGGAGCCGGCTCCTATGACCTGGATGATCGCGCCGCACTCGGCGTTTTTCAGCATGTCGGTCACGGAGGACTTCTGGACGTTGAGGATCTTGCCGCGGATCGGCAGCAGGGCCTGGAACTCGGAGTTGCGGGCGAGCTTGGCCGTGCCGAGCGCGGAGTCGCCCTCGACGATGAACAGCTCGCTGCGCTCGACGTCGTCGCTGCGGCAGTCGGCCAGCTTGGCGGGCAGCGAGGAGGACTCCAGGGCCGTCTTGCGGCGCTGGGCGTCCTTGTGCTGACGCGCGGCGATACGCGTACGTGCCGCGGCGACGGCCTTCTCCATGACGACCCGGGCCTGGGCGGCGGCGTCACGCTTCGTGGAGGTCAGGAACGCCTTGAGTTCCTTGGTGATCACGTTGTTCACGATGCGGCGGGCCGCCGAGGTGCCGAGGACCTCCTTGGTCTGGCCCTCGAACTGCGGCTCGGCCAGTCGCACGGTGACGACGGCGGTGAGGCCCTCCAGGGCGTCGTCCTTGACGATGTCGTCCTCGGCGACGCGCAGCAGCTTCTTGGCGCGCAGGACCTCGTTCATGGTCTTGGCGACGGCCTGCTCGAAGCCGGCGACGTGGGTGCCGCCCTTGGGCGTGGCGATGATGTTGACGAAGGACTTCACCGTCGTGTCGTAGCCGGTGCCCCAGCGCATCGCCACGTCCACGCCGAGCTCGCGGGTGACCTCGGTGGGCGTCATCTGGCCGTGCTCGTCCAGGACCGGCACGGTCTCCTTGAACGTGCCCTGGCCGACGAAGCGAAGGATGTCGCAGACGGGCTTGTCGCTCGCCAGGTACTCGCAGAACTCGCTGATGCCGCCGTCGAAGCGGAACGACTCCTCGCCCTTGCTGCCGCCCTCGCCCAGGCCGTACTCGTCGCGGACGACGATGGTCAGGCCCGGCACCAGGAAGGCGGTCTGGCGGGCGCGCTGGTGCAGCGTGTCGAGGGAGAGCTTGGCGTCCTTGAGGAAGATCTGGCGGTCGGCCCAGTAGCGCACGCGCGTGCCGGTGCGGGTCCGCGGGACCTTCTTGGCCTTGCGCATGCCGCCCTTGGCCTCGAACTTCGCGTCCGGGCCCTCGCCGGCGAAGGCGCCGGGGACACCGCGTCGGAAGCTGATCGCGTGGGTGTGGCCGCCGCGGTCGACCTCGACGTCCAGCCGCGCGGACAGGGCGTTCACCACGGAGGCGCCCACGCCGTGCAGACCGCCGGACGCCGCGTAGGAGCCGCCGCCGAACTTGCCGCCGGCATGCAGCTTGGTCATGACGACCTCGACGCCGGACAGGCCCGTCCTCGGCTCGACGTCCACGGGGATGCCGCGGCCGTTGTCGCGCACCTCCACGGAGCCGTCGTCGTGGAGGATCACCTCGATGTGGTCGCAGACGCCCGCGAGGGCCTCGTCCACGGCGTTGTCGATGATCTCCCACAGGCAGTGCATCAGGCCACGGCTGTCGGTGGACCCGATATACATACCCGGACGCTTACGCACGGCCTCGAGCCCCTCGAGGACGAGCAGGTGCCGCGCGGTGTAGTTGGATCCGTCCCGCTCTGCTCCTGCCAGCAGCGCTGTGGACGACACGGACGTCTCGGCGGTCACGCGGTTCGCTCCTCGCTGAATTTCAGATGGGGCCCTCATGGGTAAGGGGCCGGCTTCGGTCACCGGTGAGAGGGTACCGAGGCCTGGTAGAGCCGTTGTAACGCCACCCTCGTGCTCGAGTCAGCCTAGTGCAGGGTCGCATACTTGTTCGATCCCTCGATGGGGTGAAGTGCACATCACGTTCCCTGGGAGGCATGAACCGTTTAGGCTCCGGGCACGTCCTCATGAACAAACCGGCAATCCCGCCGGGAGGGCGGAACCATGACCGACCGAGCGAAACCGTAGGACACGACCGATACGCAATACGGCACATTCGCCGCCAACCCGGCAGCAGCCAGCCGCCTCGGAGATTTTTTTCGAGGAAAAGCCGCGAGCGGGAACGTTTTGGGGCTGGTTGGATGTTGACCCTGGTACGACAGCTCGTCGAGCTAGAGAAGAGGCGACGTGACTACTGTTCTGACTTCCGCGAGCCCGCTGACGGCCGCTGATCGCTGCGACCGCTGCGGCGCCCAGGCGTACCTGCGCGTCGTCCTGCTGAGTGGCGGAGAACTGCTCTTCTGCGCCCACCACGGTCGCAAGTTCGAGCCGGAACTCAAGAAGATCGCCGCTGAGATACAGGACGAGACGGAGCGACTGACCTCCGTTCCCGAGTCCGCCTCCGAAGAAGAGCGCTGACCCTGCGCGACCACGACGAGCGAGCTCCGGCACAGGCCGGCGGCACGGGCGGTCGTCCCCCCAAGGGGCGACCGCCCGTCCTCGTCGCGGTACAGCAAAGCGGTGAGGGGCCCCGCAGGGCCCCCCAGTCGAGTCAAGGGTTGTGAGGCCCCGTACAGAGGCTCTCAGGGGCGTTCGGGCCCCGTGCGGCCATCAGCCGCGGCTGAGCGTCCGCACCACGTCGGACACGCGCGTGTAGACGCCGGGGCTGCCGGCCCGCCCACAGCCACTCCCCCATGAGACCAGGCCGATCAGCCGCCCCTGGGCGACCAGCGGGCCACCGCTGTCGCCCTGGCAGGCATCCCTGCCGCCGGACTGTTCGCCGGCACACACCATGCTCTCGGCGTTGTACGTTCCGTCGCCGCTGCCCGGATAGGCCTGCTCACAGAGCGCGTCGGACAGGACACGCACGGGCGCGGCCCGCAAACTGGCGGCGTAGTCTCCTGCTCCGGTGACGTCACCCCAGCCGTAGACCATCGCGCGCGTGCCGGGCGCGTACGCCGGGTCGCCGTCGGCGGCCATGGTGATGACGGCGCTGTCGGGCAGCGGCCGGGAGAGGGTGAGGACGGCGAAGTCACCGGCGTTGCTGCCGGCGTCGTAGGACGGGTTCACCCAGGTCTCGCGGACCGGGATCTCGCTGCCCTCGTCCGACAACAGGTGGGTGCGCCCGGCGATCACCTTGAAGTCCCGCAGCCGCTCCGGCGGGCCGCCCAGCACGTCCTCGCCGAGGCAGTGGGCGGCGGTGAGCACGGCGGTGCGGCCGATCGCCACGCCGCCGCAGAACTGCCCGGCCCGTGTACCCCCGAACCGGTCACGGCTGGACAGCGCGACCGTCCAGGGGCTCTGCGCGACGTCGACGGGGAAACCCCCGACCACCACGCTGTCGGCGGACGCGGGGGCGGTGGACATCAGCGGTATGGCCCCTGCGGCGGCCGCCAGGACCAGCGGCCGGATCAACGCGCGGGCAATGGAACGACGCATGCACACTCCTCACTCGGGGTTCGCCATGGAACACCCAGAGTGATCCAGCTCCCGGCGCCCCGCACCCGCTGGACCATGGAGAAGGCCCGGCTCCCTCGCGGGAGACCGGGCCTTTCGCGTCGTACGACCGCGACCTAGTCGAGGTAGTCGCGCAGCACCTGGGAACGGGACGGGTGGCGCAGCTTCGACATGGTCTTGGACTCGATCTGACGGATGCGCTCACGCGTCACGCCGTACACCTTGCCGATCTCGTCGAGGGTCTTCGGCTGACCGTCGGTGAGACCGAACCGCATGGAGACCACGCCGGCCTCGCGCTCGGAGAGGGTGTCCAGAACGGAGTGGAGCTGCTCCTGCAGGAGCGTGAAGCTGACGGCGTCGGCGGGGACGACGGCCTCGGAGTCCTCGATGAGGTCACCGAACTCGCTGTCACCGTCCTCGCCCAGCGGGGTGTGCAGGGAGATGGGCTCGCGGCCGTACTTCTGGACCTCGATGACCTTCTCGGGGGTCATGTCGAGTTCCTTGGCCAGCTCCTCCGGGGTGGGCTCGCGGCCCAGGTCCTGGAGCATCTGACGCTGCACACGCGCGAGCTTGTTGATGACCTCGACCATGTGCACCGGGATACGGATGGTGCGGGCCTGGTCGGCCATCGCGCGGGTGATCGCCTGACGGATCCACCAGGTGGCGTACGTGGAGAACTTGTAGCCCTTGGTGTAGTCGAACTTCTCGACCGCGCGGATCAGACCGAGGTTGCCCTCCTGGATCAGGTCCAGGAAGAGCATGCCGCGGCCGGTGTAGCGCTTGGCCAGGGAGACCACCAGACGGAGGTTGGCCTCCAGCAGGTGGTTCTTGGCGCGGCGGCCGTCCTCGGCGATGATCTCCAGCTCGCGCTTGAGCTTCGGGGCGAGCTTGTCGGAGTTGGCCAGCTTGTCCTCGGCGAACAGACCCGCCTCGATGCGCTTGGCGAGCTCGACCTCCTGCTCGGCGTTGAGCAGGGGGACCTTGCCGATCTGCTTGAGGTAGTCCTTGACCGGGTCGGCGGTGGCGCCGGCCGCGGCGACCTGCTGCGCGGGCGCGTCGTCCTCGTCCTCGTCGGAGAGGACGAAGCCGGCGCTCTCGGTGCCCTCGGGCTCGTCGCCGACCTTGGCCTCCTCGAGGACCTCTTCCTCGATGAGCTCGGCGTCGTCCTTCTTGGCAGCCGTCTTCTTGGCCGCCGTCTTCTTGGCGGGGGCGGCCTTCTTCGCCGTCGCCTTCTTGGCGGGGGCTGCCTTCTTCGCCGCGGCCTTCTTCTCGGTCTCGGCTTCCTCGGCGGGATCGGCTGCGGGGTCGGCCGGTGCCGCCGGGGCAGCCGCGGTCGTGGCGGTGGCCTTGCGGGTGGTCACGGTCTTCGCCGCGACCGTCCGGCTGGCGGTGCGCTTGGCCGGGCTCTTCGCTGCGACGCTCTTGCGGGTGCGCTTGGGCTCTGCGGCACTGACCATCAGCGTCACACCCTCTTCCTCGAGGATCTGGTTGAGGCTGCGCAGTACGTTCTTCCACTGAGTGGCCGGGATCTGGTCAGCTTCGAAGGCCCGACGCACATCGTCGCCGGCGATCTGCCCCTCAGCCTTTCCCCGCTCGATGAGCGCCATGACAGAGACGGACTCGGCAATCTCCGGCGGGAGCGTACGGGATGTGCTGGCCGACACGAACAACCTCTCGGAACGTTGGAAAACGGCTTCCGGCCCCGTCCACTGCGGACAGGAGCCGACCACCGGCTTGGGGATGGGCCGACGGCGCGGGCGGGCGCCGGGAAGTTGCACAGCGCCTTGAACGGCGTCCGTATTCCCTCCGCGGCTGTCACCTCTTAGGTCATCGCGTTGTTTCCTTGAGCGTTACGCCCAATCTTCGTGGCCCGAGTCACACCCCGTAAGCGCTCAAAAACGGTCAGACACGGGCACACATGGTCACCTGTACCCGTGAACGAGGCGCCGAATCCCCGTTCGACACAGGTCCATGAGCCTCAACCGGAACCGCCGGGACCGGCCGTCGGCTCCGGGCGCCGCTCGAGGACGACCGGTCCGCCGGTCGCGCTGCCCCGTCGCCCCCGGCGCCTCGCCGCCGGACCGAGCCGGCCGCCCGGCCGCCGGTCCCCGCGGTGTCGTCCCGGTTCGCGGGGACCGGCGTGGCGGCGGACGGCCGGTAATGCCGCAGGAGGGGGGGCGGCATCCACCGGCCGGACCGTCCGCGGAACGGGGTCAGTGTTCGGAACGGGGTCAGTGTTCGCGCGGTGCGGGCACCACACGCTCCACCTCGGGGTGGACGGTGAGCAGTTGCCGCATGGCCGTCTCGGCCGCGGAACCGTCCGCGGCGGCGACGGCGTCGACGATCCTGCCGTGCAGCACCAGGGACGCCTCGTTCGGCCGGTCACAGCCGGTGACCGGACCGCCGGAGACCTGCAGCGCCGCGGAGACGATCCCGGACAGGTGCTCGAGCATGCGGTTGCCCGCGATCTGAATCAGCAGGGTGTGGTACTCGGCATCGGCGCGGGCGAAGGTCAGCGCGTCGCCCTGCGCCAGGGCGTGCCCCATGATCTCGACCATGTCGGCCAGCCGCTGCTGGATGTCCTCACGCCCGTGCCCGGCGGCCAGGCGCGCGGCCAGCGGCTCGATCGTCCACCGCAGCTCGTTCAGCTCGCGGCGCTGGTCGTCACGCTGCGGCCCGAACGCGCGCCACTCGATGATGTCCGGATCGAGAAGGTTCCAGTCACTGACGGGGCGCACGCGCGTGCCCACGTTCGGACGGGCACTGACCAGCCCCTTGGCCTCCAGCACACGGAGCGACTCGCGCACGACGGTGCGGGAGACCTCGAAGCGCTGGCCGATCTCCTCCGGCACCAGCGGGCGGTCGGCACCGAGGTCACCGGAGACGATCATCTGTCCCAGCTGCTGGACGAGTTGGCCGTGCAGTCCGCGGCCGCGGTTGCCCGCGGACCGTCGGCCCACCCGGCCCAGCTCGGGGTCCGCTCCTTCCCAGACGGGTGCGCCGACGCGGTCGGCGGGGGCCTCGGCGTAGGGGTAGCGGTCGAGTTCGCCCGGGCCGGCGAGGCCGGAGTCTGCGGAGCGGGCGGCGGTCATCATGGTGTGCGCAAGGGTACTCACGGATTCCTTTCTCGGCGCTGCTCCCAACTCCCTTGAGGGCTTTGGTGAAAAGCACACGAAAGGGTGATCGCTCACCCCGTCGCAATTGACGCCTTATCGGAAAGAAATGAGCTTCCCTCGAGGGAGTTGCGCACAACCCGTGCACGGGCGGGCACGGACGGTCGTCAGCGGACCCGGCTGCGCAGGTTCGTGAGCACATACGCGCAGAGCAGAGCCGTGAGGGACAACATCAGCGCGCCCCCGACGGGTTGTGCGATCAAG
Source organism: Streptomyces sp. NPDC028635 (assembly GCF_040637635.1). Lineage (NCBI taxonomy): Bacteria > Bacillati > Actinomycetota > Actinomycetes > Kitasatosporales > Streptomycetaceae > Streptomyces > Streptomyces sp. NPDC028635. Next base: position 287,644 of record NZ_JBEZWX010000004.1, read on the forward strand.
CGCACGGCGGCGAGCAGATAGCGCTCTCCGCCGAAGGGCCACTGCAGCAGAAACACCTCCCGCATCCGCGCGGACAGCCCGGCGGCCTCTCGCACGGACGCTCCCGTCACGACCTGGTGTACGAGCGGTACGACGACGACCGGTACGGCGACCACGGCGGCCAGCCCGGCCGTCGTGGACCGGAACACACCGGCGGCCAGGACGCCGGCCCACGCACAGCCGACGACCAGTCCGGCCCAACTCGCCGACATCACAAGCCAGTCCCCGGGAACTTTCGTGAGCTCCCGCCCGTAGAACAGGTACAGCATTTCCGCATCGCAGCCCACGGAGAGAAAGGCCAGCATCAGCGCCGTGGCCGCGGAGACCAGGAGCTTGGCCGTGAGCAGCCCCAGCCGGCGGGGCACCGTGCCGCGGTCCGCCGCCAGAGCGGGGTGGCGGAACTCGTCACCGAACGCGAGCGCGCCGAGCAACCCGGCACCGAGCGCCGCGGGCGGCCAGGGCAGCTCCTGCGGCCAGGCGGCGAGCAGCCGGTGCTGCGGAGTGTGCCCGAGACGAGCGAGGACCACGGCGGTGAGAGCGGAGACGATCAGTACGGCGGCGCAGGTGACGAAACCGGTACTGATCCCCGTGGCGCGCCGCACCTCGTAGCGGAGCGGACGCATCGGGCTGGGCGCGGAGCGGACGGAGATGGGGGGTGGGAGGGGTGGGAGGGGGGCCCGCACCCCGGGGACTTCCGGACCACCGCGGTCGCCACTGCGGCGTCCGTCGTCGCCCTCCGGCTCTCCTTCGCCGTGCGACTGCGCGTCCAGGCCCTGGAGAAGGTCCGGCGTTCCGTCCGCTGATGCCTCTGTGACCGATGAGTCGTCACTTGCCGTTTGATGCGCATGGGACGCAAGGACCGGCCCCTGGCCGAACCCATCCGGCACCTCGCTCTCCGTAGCCCGGAGACCTGCGCGATCCCTCTCCCCATCGTTGCCGTATGCCTGCTCAAGCCTCCCGAGACCAACTGCGTGCGCCGCGCCATCCCCCGGCTCCGCAGCCGCACCTGCGCCCATGTCCCCGACCTCGTCGGCGAGTTGATGAACGAGGATGCCGTACCGGTAGGCGACCTCGCCGACCTCGGCGCAGGTGCTGCCGTAAACAGAGAGGCGGTTTCCGGCCTCCGGCACGACCTCCACGGAGCGCCGGGAGGTGCGGGCCTCCTTGGCGAGCAGGGCCGCCAGGCGGGGGGCGTGCGGGCTGCGCACGGCCACTCTGGGGCGCAGCCGGGTCCGGGAGAAGTCCGCGGCCTCCTGGTCGGCGACGACCTTGCCCTCTTCCAGGGTGACGACCCGGTCGGCGGTGCGGGCTGCTTCCTTGGGGTCGGTCGTGGTGAGCAGCACCGTGCCGCCCTGGGCGGTGTGCGCGCGCAGCATCCCGTGCAGCCAGCGGCTCTCGCGGGCGGAGAGACCGTCGGTGGGGTCGTCGAGGACGAGGGTGTGCGGATCGGCGAGGAGTGCGCAGGCCAGTCCGAGCCGGCGGTCCATACCGCGCGAGAGAGTGCCGAGGCGTTCCTCGCGCAGGCTGACGAGTCCGACGGCTTCGAGGACTTCGTCGGCCCGTCGCGCCGGGACACCGGCCGCCGCGCACAACATGCGCAGATGGCCACGGACGGTGCGGGCCGGGTGGCCGGGTACATCGCCCAGCACCACTCCCACCTCATGGGAGGGATGGGCGATGCGGTGCAGCGGACGACCCCTGAAGTAGGTGATGCCACGGCCCTGTTGCAGTTCGAGCATCAGTCTCAGCACGGTGGTCTTGCCGGCACCGGCTGCGCCCAGCAGCGTGGTGACACGGCCCGCGTGTGCCTCGAAGGAGACGTCGTCGACGACGGGCGGAAGGTCCTTGCGCGGATTGCTGGTCAGTCCGAAGGCCTGGATCACCGCAGCAAGATAGCGCGCCATTTCGGGTTTTTCGGGCATCACGGGCGCGTTCGGGCACTCGTCGCCACCGTACGGCTGTGTGCGGGTGCGGGAGCGCCCGCACATCGCTGAAGCACGGGATGGCGCGTGAAACGCGCGGGTCCCGGGAGCAGCGGGTTGCGCTGAAGGGTGCTGATCAGACCTCGGGGCGCAGCATCGGCGGGTTGAGCAGGGTGGCACCGCCCGCGCGGAAGAGCTGGGCAGGGCGGCCGCCCTGCCGGGTGGTGGTGCCGCCGGTGGGCACCAGGAAGCCCGGAGTGCCGGTCACCTTGCGGTGGAAGTTGCGCGGGTCGAGCGCGACACCCCACACCGCCTCGTACACGCGGCGCAGCTCACCGACCGTGAACTCGGGCGGGCAGAAGGCCGTGGCCAGCGAGGAGTACTCGATCTTGGAACGGGCCCGCTCGACGCCGTCCGCGAGGATCTGCGCATGGTCGAACGCAAGGGGGGCGACCGGTTCCTCGTCGCGGCCGTAACCGCCCTGCTGCAGCAGTTCGTCGACGGGGGCCCACCGCGCGTTGCTGGCGTCACCACCCGCCCGGGGCGCGGGCAGGTCGGGGGCCAGCGCCAGGTGCGCGACGCTGACGACGCGCATCCGCGGGTCACGCTTGGGGTCTCCGTAGGTGGCGAGCTGCTCCAGGTGCGCGCCGTTGTCCTGGATGGGTGCCGCGGGGTCGTGGACGCGCAGCCCCGTCTCCTCGGCCAGCTCGCGCGCCGCGGCCTGCGCGAGATCCTCGTCGGCCCGTACGAAACCGCCGGGGAGCGCCCAGCGGCCCTTGAACGGCGCCTCGCCCCTGCGCACCGCCAGAGCGCACAGGGCATGGCGGCGTACGGTGAGCACGACCAGGTCCACGGTGACGGCGAAGGGCGGAAAGGCTGACGGGTCGTAGGGCATGCGGCGATCATAGTCGTCTGCCTGACGATAAACACGCCCTTCGTCGGCCGCTTCGCGCGCTGATCCACTTCCGTTCGCCATGCGGTGCACATCGCGTCCAGTGCCTTTCCGTTCCGGGTCTGTCCGTGCCGGGTTCCGACCGGTCGGCCGAGGTCAGGACGCAGGAGAGGGAGGACGGAGCGGCGCGGGGCCCAGGATGGCTGATGCAGGTGTAGGTGGCTGATGCAGGTGCAGGCGGCTTCGGGCGTCGGGGCCGGGTCCGAACGGATCGGGCCCGACGCCGAGCGGATCGCGGGCGAGGCAGAGTGGATCACGGCTGAGACGATCAGGTGGCGACTCGCGCACGGTAGCCCGGACCCGGGTGCGGCCTGAACCGCAGGAGCCGGGATGTTCAGGAGCCCAGTTGGAGTCCGTCGGCCGCCTCCTCGACCATGGCCAGGCCCAGTCTGCTGACGCGTACGGAAAAGGGGGCGTCGGCCACTCGGAGGCCCGTGAGAACGAGCTCACCCAGCGGTGCGCTGGGCATGGGCCGCAAGGTCACCGTGCCGGCCGCGACGTCGGGGCGGATTCCGGCGGGGATGGTCAGCAGCAGGACCCCTGCGGCGGTCGCGGTCGCGGCAGGACGGCACGCGGCTGGATGAGGGAGTGGAAGCCTGCCCTCGGCGCGTTGCTCGCCGCCGTACATCTCGGGCAGCCGGTGCCCGAAGGCCTCCGATGCCGCCAGCAGTCCGCGCAGCAGGGAGCATGCCTCCTTCTCGTAGCCTGCTGCGGCGAGTCCGGCAACGGCCACCGCTGTCTCGTGGACCCGTACGGCGCCGCTGCGGTGACCGAACGGGTTGTATCCGGCTTCCTTCGCCGACAGGCCGCGCAGCCCCCAGCCGGAGTCCAGGGCGGGGCTGCCGAGCAGCCGGGCGAGTTGTTCGGTCTGAACGCGGTCCAGCAGCCCCTGGGCGTGCTCTCCCTCGCCGAGCAGGCCGGTGTCGAGAAGGTGGGCCGCGCCTGCCCCGAGGTGTGTGACAAGTCGGCCGTCGGGCGCACGGGCGGCCGTCGGACGGCCGCCGCCCGGATCGTCCGCCCAGAACTCCTCCCGGAACGCCGAACGAAGGGCCGCTGCCCACTGCCGCAGTTCGTCGGCGCCGGGCCTGCCGTGCGTGTCGAGCAGTTCGGCTCCGAGCAGCGCGGCGCGATGGGCATGCGCCTGCGTCTCACAGCGCGCCGGTCCTCCCTGCTGCGGGTCGCGCAGATAGGTACCGTCACGCACGGTGGCGCGCAGCCAGTGCAGGCAGCGTTCGGCGGCGGGCAGCAGCTGGTCCGTCTGCTGGTCGGGCAGTCCCCAGCGACGGGCCTCCGCCAGGAGCACGGGGAAGAGCAGGGTGGCTTCCGTGCCCGTGCAGCTCGGTGGCAGATGAGGACCCGCGTCGCGGCGCGGTCCCGGGATCAGTCCGTACCGCGGTCCCGCGGCGGTGACTTGGGTGCGGGCCAGGGCGCGCAGCGTGCCGGCGGCGAGCCGGGTGCCCAGGGGCAGCGCCATACGGGCTGCGGCAAGCGCATCGGCGGGGGCAAGGCCACAGCGCCAGGGGGCGCCGGCCGCGAGGTAGGTGTCGGCCGGGTGTACCGGGTCTCGGAGCAGAAGCGCGTGCAGGTCTTCGACGCTGGTGCGCAGCAGTTCCTGTGCTCGAGGGTCGTCGCCGTCGGCGTGTGGCGATGCGAGCGGACTTGTGGCCGTACGGCCCGCCGCGCGGAGGGGGCCCGCGCCGTCCGGCCGAACGCGCAGCTCCACGGTCGCGGTCTCGCCCGGGCGCAGTTCCAGGTCCCAGCGCAGCAGCCCGGCCGAGGCCAGGGCATCGGAGGGGGGCGGATCGGCGGTGACCGAGCTGGTGCCGGAGGGCGAGGTCCAGCGCAGACCGCCGGCGTGCACCGTGGCGGGCAGTTCGGGGCCCGCGTCGCCGGAGGCGATGGCCGCGAGGTCTGCCAGGTCGGTGCCGAGGGCCACTTCGAGGGGGAGCCGCAGGGGGCGCGGGGCGGTGCTGCGCAGGGTGATCCGCTCGGTGCCGTCGGCGCAGCGGGTTCGTTCGACGACGACGTCCGGGTCGGGGCCGCTGTGCGGGGAGGCGCGCAGTGTCGCCACGAAGCGGGCGCGGTCGGCGGAGGTCGTCCGAGCCTGCACGGTGAGCGGTTCACGCCCGGCGACCCGGACTTGGCAGCGGGACAGCAGACGCCGGCCGGCGCGGTAGATGCCGTCGAGCCCTCGGCCGGTGAGCTGCCCGTCCTGGGAGATCGCGAGACCCGGCAGGGCGACACAGATCAGGCTGGTGTGAACGGGCGGGAGATCGACCAACCGCCGTGGAGCGCCGGGCCGGGCGGGCGCCGGGGTGTCGCGGGAGATGGGTCGAGTGGCGGTCACGGAGCCGCCTGGGGTGCTCGGTGGTGCGGCCGATGCGACGGCACGCGGTGGGGTGCCCGGTGGTGCGCCCGACGCGGCGGTACGCGGTGTGCCGGGCGGCGCGGCGGCTTGGGCAGAACGAGGTGGGGGGCCCAGTGACGCGGCCGAATCAGCGGTACGTGGTGTCCCACTGGGAGTGGCGTGGTGCGTCGCCGCGGCCGGGTGTGGCTGGGGGGCGGTGGTGGAGGTCGTGGGCGGCGGGGTCGGTGCGGGGTGCGGGGTGCCGGGTGACCGGTACGACGGAGCCGTGGGTGTGTCCGGCGGGGCCGCGGACGGCGGCGTGGGCTGCTGCATGCGAGGGCTCTTTTGCGCGCGGTGCGTCTCGGGCGTGGTCGGCGCCGGGTGGGGGGCTGCGGCGGAGCGGGGTCGGTGCGGTCGTGCGCCCCGCCCTGTCGTTCCGCCACTCAGGTGAACGGAGCGGGGCTCGCCGGGGTCACGCCCGTATGAGGGTGGCCTTGTCGTGGGGCGAAGGGGGGCAGCAGCGGGTTCGCGCCCCACGTCACCGCCGTCCGTGCAACCGCCGTGTCTCCTGGCACCAGGAAGCGGCCCGCTCACCCTTCCGCCTCGGCATCTGCCCCGGCCGGCAGCGAGTCGTCCCCGGCGGCGCCTTCCTGTCGGGCGGCCGCCTTACCCGCGGCGCGTGGGCGTGTGCCGGCCGGCCGTGCGGTCCGCGGGTGCGTTCCGGCACGTGCGCGTCCCGTTCCGGGGCGTCGTCGTCGCTCGGCGGTGCCGGGCCTGGACGAGGCCTTCATCGCGGCACCGGTGACAAGCTGTGCGGCGTCCGCGTCCGTGACATCACCGAGGCCGAGGATCGGCGTCGTGGACGGCTTCTCGGCGCACGGACCCTCCGCGCTGTCTCGGCTCTCCGCCACGACGTCGGCACGCTCCGGTGAGGCCGTGGCACGTGTGCGTTCGTCCCGTTCCGTGCGCAGGCAGCGCCGGACCGACTCGGGGTCCAGCCCTTCGTTGACGGCCTGGTGGAGGAGGCGTGCGAAGACATACCCGGGGTCTGCGCCGAGTGCCATGGCGAGGGCTTCACGGGCTTCGATCTCATCGCCTGTCGACCAGGCGACCCAGCCGGCGAGGGCGAGAGGCGCCGCGGCGTGCTCGCCGTAAGGACCGACGCACCGGCGCGCGAGTGCTCGCCACAGCCGGAGCGCGGGGCCTGCTTGGTCGCCCTCCATCCACTCCGCCAGCCGGTCGCGGGTGCTGCGGTCCTGCAGGCCGAGAATCAGGGCCGCGGCTTCGTCGTGGTCCAGCAGTTCGTCGTCGCGCCGGTCCGCTGCGGCGGCGTCGGAGAGCGGTGGCGCCGCGGCCAGGCGTCGCATGACCTGTTCGGCCGAGGTGACCGTCTCCTGGGCGACCTCGCGGCCCGCGCCGTCGATGATCCTCGGGATCAGCTCCATGCTGGCGGTGTCCAGGGCCACCTCCTGTGCGAGGGCGGCGGACGTCTCCCAGGGCAGCAGGCGTGCCCGCAGCTCGCGCAGGGTGCCGCGCACCTGCACGCCGGCGTAGGCGGCCGCGGCGGCCAGCACGGAGGTGCCGGGCAGCCCCATCGGCGTTCCTTCGGAGGGGCAGCACTCGCGCTCGCAGATGTACGACCAGTAGCGGCTGTCCGAGATGCACAACGCTTCGATGACCGGCACGTCGAAGGATCCGCACTCGGTGCGGAGTTTGGCGGCGAGGGGCTCCAGGCGTTCCTTGACCTGCCGGCCCGTTTCCCCCTGTGCCGGTTCCTGGCAGAGGTAGGCGACGATCTGCACCGGCGGTGCGCCCCGCCGTCGGCTTCCGGTGATCAGTCCCCGGGCCAGTTCGTGGGCGATCGCCGGCCAGTCGTCGGGGTTGCGGGGGATGCCGAGCCGGGCTCGGCCGCCGAACCGGCCGCGTCCTCCGTGGTCGTAGAGGGCGACCAGGACGATGCTGTCCTCGGGGCGGTAGCCGAGCAGGTAGGGCAGGGCCTCGGCCAGCTCGGCGGGGGTCCGCAGGGTCACCTGGTGTGCGGGGCTGTCGTCAGGCCCGAAGGGGCCGACAAGGTGGTGGAAGGCGTCGTTTTCGAAGGATCCGGTGGTTTCGCTGTGGTTCGTCATGCGCAGACGATCTCGCGGATTTCGATGTTCCGGTTGGGGCTGTGGATAAGTCCGGTCAGGGACGCGTCAACAAGGCGCTGAACGTTCGCCACGATCCCTCTCGCGAAGCCGAGTTCTGGACGGGAGACCGAGCCCGGGCGGGAAGCATGAGCGAGCCCTCGGCCGCCGGGCCCGGATTGTCAGTGGCGTCCTGTTGGATGGACACATGGAGCACACGAGCAACGCGGATCTCCGGAAGGCCGCCGACGCGGTCCTCGCCCGTCTCGTCGGGGACCCCACCGGCGCGGCGCGACTGCGCGAGGACCAGTGGCGGGCGATCGAGGCGCTCGTCGCGGACAGACGCCGTGCCCTGGTCGTGCAGCGGACGGGCTGGGGAAAGTCCGCGGTCTACTTCGTGGCGACCTCGCTGTTGCGGGCCCGGGGCAGCGGGCCCACGGTCATCGTCTCCCCGCTGCTCGCTTTGATGCGCAACCAGGTGGAGGCGGCGGCCCGGGCCGGCATCACGGCCCGCACGATCAACTCCGCCAACACGGAGGAGTGGGGGACGGTACAGGCCGAGATCGCCGCCGGTGAGGTGGATGTGCTCCTGGTCAGCCCGGAGCGGCTCAACAACCCCGACTTCCGCGACCAGGTTCTGCCCGCCCTCGCGGCCGCCACCGGCCTTCTCGTGGTGGACGAGGCGCACTGCATCTCCGACTGGGGGCACGACTTCCGGCCGGACTACCGGCGGCTGCGGACCATGCTCGCGGATCTGCCCGCCGGGGTGCCGGTGCTGGCGACGACGGCCACCGCCAACGCCCGCGTGACCGCCGATGTCGCCGAGCAGCTCGGCACCGGCGACGCCTCCGACGCCCTGGTGCTGCGCGGTCCGCTGGACCGGGACAGCCTGACGCTGGGCGTGCTGCGGCTGCCGGACGCCGCGCACCGGATCGCGTGGCTCGCCGACCATCTCGACGATCTGCCGGGCTCGGGCATCATCTACACGCTCACCGTGGCCGCCGCCGAGGAGGTGACCGCGTTCCTTCGGCATCGCGGTCACACCGTCGCGTCGTACACCGGGCGGACCGAGAACGCGGAGCGGCAGCAGGCCGAGGACGACCTGCTCGGCAACAAGGTGAAAGCCCTGGTCGCCACCTCCGCCCTGGGCATGGGCTTCGACAAGCCCGACCTCGGCTTCGTCGTCCACCTCGGTTCGCCCTCCTCACCGATCGCCTACTACCAGCAGGTCGGCCGCGCCGGCCGCGGTGTGGAGCACGCCGAGGTGCTGCTCCTGCCCGGCAAGGAGGACGAGGCGATCTGGGAGTACTTCGCCTCCCTCGCCTTTCCTTCGGAGGACCTGGTGCGCCGGACGCTCGACGTCCTCGGGCGTGCCGAGGGGCCCGTGTCCCTGCCGGCGCTGGAGCCCCTGGTGGAGCTGCGCCGGTCGCGGCTGGAGACCATGCTCAAGGTGCTCGACGTGGACGGGGCGGTGAAGCGGGTCAAGGGCGGCTGGATCGCGACCGGGCAGCCGTGGACGTACGACGCGGAGCGCTATGCCTGGGTCGCACGGCAGCGCAAGGCGGAGCAGCAAGCGATGCGCGAGTACGCCTCGACAACGGGCTGCCGCATGGAGTTCCTGCAGCGGCAACTGGACGACGAGGGTGCCAAGCCGTGCGGCCGATGCGACAACTGCGCGGGATCCCGTTTCACGGCCGACACCACGGCGTCCGCGGTGGACGCGGCGCGCGTCGACCTCGGCAGGGCCGGTATCGAGGTGGAGCCGCGGCGCATGTGGCCGACGGGCCTGCCGGCGATCGGCATCGAACTCAAGGGGCGCATTCCAGCCGGGGAACAGGCCGGTCCCGGGCGGGCGTTGGGACGTCTTTCGGACATCGGCTGGGGCAACCGGCTGCGACCGCTGCTGGCGCCCCAGACGCCCGACGGGCCGGTTCCGGACGATGTCGCGAAGGCTGTGATCGGCGTGCTGGCCGACTGGGCCAAGGGACCCGGCGGCTGGGCCTCGGGGGCGGCGGACGCCCCGCCCCGCCCGGCCGGCGTGATCACCATCGCGTCGCGCAGCCGACCGCAGTTGATCGGTTCGCTCGGCGCGCGCATCGCTGAAGTGGGGCGGCTGCCTCTGCTGGGGTCGGTCGAGTACACACCCGATGCCGCTCCGGTCGCGCGCAGCAACAGCGCCCAGCGCCTCAAGGCGCTCACGAGCACGCTTGAGGTGCCGCCGGCAGTGGCCGCCGCCCTGGGAGAAGCTCAGGGTCCGGTTCTCCTAGTCGACGACTTCACCGAAACGGGCTGGACGCTGGCGGTCGCCGCCCGGCTGCTCCGACGGGCCGGAGCAACCGGGGTGCTGCCGCTCGTCCTGGCGGTGCAGGGCTGAGCCACCGGCTCGGCGCGAAGGAGCGAGCCGGCCCGCCCCGGCGGCCCGCCCTGCGCGCCGGGCCACCGGAGCCCTCGCCGCCCAGGCTGCCCTCGGTGCCACGGCCGTTTCTCACTCTCCGTGGCGTCTTCCGGCCGGGCCGTGGCGGTGCATCAGCGGCCGGGAACGGGGGAAGAAATACAACGCCGAGATATAAGCCTCACACCAGCTCATACCGGTCTGTGGCCCCAATTGCTCGTTGCCGCATCCCAGTTCGACAGGAAGAATTGAAGTCCGCTCCCCGCGCGGCTCGCCCGTGGTCCGGCAGAGCTCTGCTGCGGTGTGGGCTCCCCCGAATCCGACTCGCCCGCAGTGTGGGCGCGTAGCCGAAGGGAGGAACGTGACCTTCGGATTCGCTCCGTCCTCCGCGGCGTCCTTGTCGACGTCCGCGTCCGCCGCGTCCACCGGCCGCATGCTCGAACCCGCCGAGTGGGCCGCCGCGGGAATCCCTCTGCTGCGCAACCCCAGAGAAGTCGTCAGCGGACTGCACGCCCGGCACCAGCCCGGGCCGTCGACCGCGATCGTGGCCGTTCTCGACCCCGACGAGCGGCTGCGGGCGAGCGCGTCGTTCACCCGCCGCGCCGCACCGGCGGACGGCTGGCAGTTCCGCAACGCGCTCCTGTCCCAACTGCGCCGGGTGATCCCGCACGATCTGCGACGCCGCACTCCGGTGCGCACCGCCGTGCTGCTGTACTGCCGTGAGGGCGACGCGCGTTGGACGGAGGAGGACGGCGCGTGGATGTGGGGCCTGCGTGACGCCTGCACCTTGCACGGGCTGCGCTGCGGGGCGTACATCACTCTGACCCGCGACGGCTGGCAGGTCCTCGGCGAAGGACGCGGCGGCCGCCGCCCCCACGCCTCCTCGGCGCCGGAACCCTTCGCGACGGCCGAGGCACCGCCTCACCTGCCTCGCACGGGCGGCGTCGCCTCGGAGATCCTGCGCCGGGCAGCGGCCCGCTGACCCGACCGGGCCGACTTGGCCGACCGGAGCCGTCGAAGACGCGCCGAGGCCGTCGAGCACGGCGGGCCCATGACCCACCGCCGCGTGCGGCGTCACGGCCCGGGCTTCGCACGACTCGGACAAGGTGCCACTCCCCCAGCCGGGCCCGCCCGCTCGCCGGCAGGTCGCCCGCTCCCGAGCCGGGCTCCCGCCCACTCTCCTGCCGGGCTCCTGCGCCGAGCCCGGCCGAGCGTGCGCGGGCTGGCCAGATCCACGCCGTACGACGGCGCGGACGCGGGAAAACCCGGCCCCTCGAGCGGCCGCAGCCGCTGTCGACCAGCGGGTACGGCACACCCCGGGGCGGCATGGCCCGCGAGGGCCCCCCGGCAGCCGCCGGCCACCCTCCCGGTCCCGCCCGTCACGGGGCCGCGGACATGTGGCCGAAGCCGTCGGCCGGCCGTCAGACTCCGACGCCCAGCACCGCGTTGATCTTCTGCGGGTCACCGCAGACGATCAGCAGGGCACCGGCCTTGCCGTGCGCGAGGGACAGCGCGGTCGCGGCAGCGGCGTCGGTCCCACCGTTGAGCGCGACGACGATCACGGGCCGGGACGCAGCACGGCCGGCCACGGCGGCGTCGGCGTAGAAGACGTCGTCGCGCGCGTCGTGCTGCGCCCAGTACGACGTCTCGCCGAACGAGAGCTCGTGGGTGGCCCACGGGTGCTGCTCTCCGGTGGTGACCACCAGGACGTCACCGGGGGCGCGTCCTGTTTCGAGCAGCAGGTCCAGGGCCTCCTCGGCGGCGTCGAGGGCACCCTCGACCGATGCCGGGATCAGCTGGATCTGCGGGGCCGCCGGGGCGGCCGTAGCCGGGGTCGGCTGGGCCGGAACCCCTTCGCGGGGCGTGCGCTGCACCGGAGGCGCGGGCCGCAGGGGCCCGGGACGGCCGGGGCGGGCCGGAGCCGCGGGGCGGGGGCCGGGTACGGGGCGAGGGGTCGGCGCGGTGCGGCCACTGGCCGGAGTGGCGCGGGGACCCTGGGCACTCTCGTGAATCTGAGGCTCCTCGGGAATGAGAGGCATGGGCTGATATTTATCAAACGTTGGTGCGGCTCAGGTGAACGGGGGGCACATGAGTGCGAGCGAAACGGTCAGAAATCGAAGCCGAGCTGGCCCTCGATCTCCGGAACGCTCCCGTCCGCCCAGCTGCGGGCCTTCTTGAGGTGCCGCCACTGGGGCAGCGCATCAAGATACGCCCACGACAACCGGTGGTGAGGGGTGGGCCCCCACTCGGCCAGTGCGGCCTTGTGCACGGGCGATGGATACCCGGCGTTGTCCGCAAAACCGAAGTGTGCATGTTCGACACCCAGTTCGGCCATCATTTTGTCGCGCTGGACCTTGGCGATGACCGAGGCCGCCGCGACCGCCACACACGAACGGTCCCCCTTGATCACCGTGCGAACCTGCCACGGTGTGCCGAGGTAGTCGTGCTTCCCGTCGAGGATCACCGCGTCGGGGCGCACCGGCAGGGCGTCCAGAGCCCGTCCCGCGGCGAGCCGCAGCGCGGCGGTCATCCCCAGGTCGTCGATCTCCTCCGGGGTGGCGTGCCCCAGGGCGTACGCCGTGACCCACTTCTGCAGCGCCTGCGAGAGCGCGTTGCGTCGCTTGACGGTGAGCAGTTTGGAGTCGGTGAGCCCCTCGGGGGGACGGCGCAATCCGGTGACCGCCGCGCAGACGGTGACGGGACCGGCCCAGGCGCCGCGCCCCACCTCGTCGACACCGGCGATGACCTTCGCTCCGGTCGTGGCGCGCAGGGAGCGCTCGACGGTGTGAGTAGGTGCTTCGTACGGCATGGCGCCCTTAGCGTACGCCGCCGTGATCCTTGAGCGACACCCCGGTCCCCCTCCCGGCGACCAGCCCCCGTGACGTGCCCGCGCCGCGTCGTCAGTCCACGCCCGGTCGCAGCAGCGGAAGCATCAACTGGTCGATCATCTCTGCGATGTCGTGATCGCCCCATTCGCTGGCGCACATCTTGGCGCGGTACATCATCATGGCCGGAATGGCGTCCAAGACATAGCTGTTCGCGGCGCCGGCCCGGACCTCGCCCCGCTCGATGCCACGCTCGATGATCTCCCGCAGCAGCTCCAGCATCGGCTGGACCACTCCGTCGACGATGACCGTGTGGAAGCGCTCGGCCTGCATCGGATCGCATTCGTGAATCACCGATCGCAGGGCGAGTCCGGGGAGCGAGAACATCGCGTCGCGGGAGCTCCGGCACAGGGCCAGCAGGTCCTCCCGCACGCTGCCGAGATCAGGGGCGCCGTCCAGTACCGGCAGTCCGGCCTGCAGTGCGTCGGCGACCAGGTCCTCCTTGGACGGCCAGCGACGGTAGACCGCCGCCTTGCCGGTCTGGGCGCCGGCGGCGACGCCCTCCATCGTGAGGCCCTTCCAGCCGACCGTGCCGAGCTGCTCCAGCGCGGCGTCGAGGATGGCGCGTTCGAGTACGGCGCCGCGCCTGCGGGAAGCGGCCGACCGAGCGGGGGCGGCCGTCCAGCGCGAGGTAACCATCCGAGTGTCTCCAGCGGGCAAAGAGAGCGGGTGCAGCGGGCAACGCGGCTCGCGACACAGGAGTGGGGCGGGGGACACGCCGTACAGCCCACCAATAAGTGAACGCTTGCGTTCTCTATGGGGGCTCACTACCGTGGACGCGACAGTGAACGACATCGTTCACTAAGGCTCTTGTGGGGGACCCATGGCCACTACCTCTCAACTCGTCCAGGACCAGAAACCAGGTGCGGCCCGCCGGGAGGGGCATCCCGGCATCGCGCTCACCGTCATCGCGGCCTGCCAACTCATGGTGGTACTCGACGCGACGATTGTGAACATCGCGCTTCCGCACATTCAAGACGCACTCAAGTTCAGCACCACCGATCTGACCTGGGTGGTCAGCGCCTACACGCTCACCTTCGGCGGACTTCTCCTGCTCGGCGCCCGGGCCGGCGACATCCTCGGCCGGCGCCGCGTCTTCATGACCGGCATCCTGCTGTTCACCTTCGCCTCCCTGCTGGGCGGACTGGCCCAGGAGCCCTGGCAGCTCCTCGCGGCCCGGGCCCTGCAGGGAGTGGGCGGGGCGATCGCGTCGCCGACGTCGCTGGCGCTGATCACCACGACGTTTCCCGAGGGCCCGGAGCGCAACCGGGCCTTCGGCGTCTTCGCCGCAGTCTCCGCGGGCGGCGGCGCGATCGGCCTGCTGGCCGGAGGCATGCTCACGGAGTGGCTGGACTGGCGGTGGGTGCTGTTCGTCAACCTGCCCATCGGCCTGCTGATCGCCGCACTCACACCGCTGTACATCAGCGAGTCCCAGCGCCATCCGGGACGCTTCGACATCGCCGGGGCACTGACCTCGACGGCCGGTATGGCATCCCTGGTGTACGGCTTCATCCGCGCCGCGGAGGAGGGCTGGAGGGACAGTCTGACCCTCGGCTCGTTCGCCGCCGCACTCGTGCTGCTGGTCGCCTTCGTGTTCACCGAGAGGCGGGCGAAGGAGCCGATCACGCCCCTGCGGATGTTCACCGACCGCAATCGCTCCGGCACCTACGTGATCATGCTGAGCCTGGCCGCGGCGATGTTCGGGATGTTCTTCTACATCGTGCTGTTCGTGCAGAACGTGCTCGGATACAGCCCGATCAAGGCCGGTCTCGCCTTCTTGCCCGTGACCGTCGCGATCGCCGTCGGCGCGGGTCTCTCGCAGCGCTTCCTGCCCGTACTGGGCCCGAAGCCGTTCCTGCTCACGGGCTCGGCACTGGTGGCGGTCGGGCTGGCCTGGCAGTCCCTCATCGACCCGGACAGCACCTACGTCGGCGGCGTCCTCGGCCCGATGCTGATCTTCGGCTTCGGTATGGGCCTGAACTTCGTGACCGTCACGGTGACGGCCGTCTCCGGCGTCGCCCAGCACGAGGCGGGCGCGGCGTCCGGATTGTTGAACGCGACGCAGCAGGTGGGCGGTTCGCTCGGGCTTTCCATCCTGACCACCGTGTTCGGCTCGGCGAGCAGGGACGAGGCGAAGAAGCAGGTGCCCGATTTCCTGGCCAACGCGACGGCGCAGCAGAAGGCGGAATTCGCCAAGACGCACCAGCTGCCTGCGCCCTGGGGGCACGAGGTTCTCGCCCACGGAATTTCCGCGGCCTTCGTCCCTGCCGCGGCCATGGCGGTTCTCGCCCTGGTCGTCGCATGGGTGGTGATCCGGGTCCGCAAGAGCGACCTGGAGGCACTGGCGGGAACGGCCGGACCGATGGCCTGATCCGCCGGAGCGCCCTGATCCGGAGGGGCCCGCTCCCGCACCGGGCCGCGGATGGCCGCACCGCGACAGAAGGACCGACATCGGCCACGCCGGTCCGGCCATCCGCACCCCTCCGGCCCCCAGGGCGGCCGACACGAACGACACCAGCACCGGAATCAGAACCAGAACGAGAACCAGCATCCCCATGACAACCACCCCCGCTCCGTCGGTGCCGCCTCCGTGCGGCGCGCTTGCCGCCGCGCTCGATCTCAGCGACTGACGGGACAACGCTCGCCGATTACACAGAGTTCCCGCCTTGAACGGAGAGTTTCCATCTGCACGTAGGCGGCGGCCCGCACGTGGGCGGCGGCCCCGCAACGGGCAGCCGGCACCCCTCACACGGACAGCGGCACCCAGCCCGGCAGTTCCTCCGTCCGCTCCACCCACGCCCCGGGCGGTCCGCCGGCCTTCCCGCCGCCCAGCACCCCGCCCACGATGGCGCACGTGGTGTCGACGTCACCGCCCACCTGGGCGGTGGTCCAGAAAGCCTGCTCGAAGGCGCCGAGGGACCGCGCGGCCGACCAGAGGGCGAACGGAACCGTGTCGTGGGCGCTCGTACGACGACCGCAACCGAGCACCGCGGCGACGGTAGCGGCGTCGCCGTAGTCGAGCATGTCCCGCGCCCGTCGCAGGCCCTGCCCGACGGCGCTCTTGGGCACGAGCGCGACCACCCCGTCCAGCAGCGCCTCGGCGCTCGGCGGACCGCCCGGAGCGGCGGCGAGTGCGGCAGCCGCGGCCACGGCCATGGCGCCGACCACGGCCTCGCGGTGCTGGTGCGTCGGGTACGCGGAGATCTCGGCCTGGTGGGTGGCCTGCTCGGGATCGTCGGCGTACCAGGCGCCCAGCGGCGCGATCCGCATCGCGGCGCCGTTGCCCCAGGAACCCTGCCCCTTGAAGAGCGCGGCGGACAGCTCACGCCAGTCGCCGCCCTCGCGGATCAGCCGCAGCAGACGGTTGACGGCGGGGCCGTAACCGCGGTCGAAGTCGTGGTGCTCGGCGAAGGAGCGGGCCAGGGCGTCCTGGTCGATGCGCTGGTGGGCGGCGAGGACGGCGACCACGGAGCAGGCCATCTCCGTGTCGTCCGTCCACTGCCACGGGCCCGGCGGCAGCTCGCGGCTCTTCAGCAGCGGATAGTTCGCGGGAACGAAGAACTGGGAGCCCAGCGCGTCCCCCACCGCCAGTCCGCGCAGGCTGTTCAGGGCACGGACCAGGCGCCCGTCGAGAGAGGAATCAGCGGTCATCGCCCTGCCACTCTATCCGGTGATCCCGTAGGGTTCCGGATCTCGCCAACGGTCGAACGGCCGGTCGAGCGCGTACTTGCCGTCGTCCCCGAGAACGAGCATCCGCGTCTCGCCGTTCCCCGGGTTGGACAGCGACTCGAACTCGGCGACGGTCCAGTGGAACCAGCGCATGCAGAACAGGCGCATGGCCAGGCCGTGCGTCACGATCAGCACGTTCTGCGGGTGGTCCGGGGCTTCGAAGCTGCGGAACAAGCTCTCCAGGAAGCCGCCGACCCGGTCGTAGACGTCGGCGCCGCTCTCCCCCTGGGCGAAGCGGTAGAAGAAGTGGCCGTAGGCGTCCCGGTAGGCCTTCTGCAGGCGGACGTCGTCGCGGTCCTGCCAGTTCCCCCAGTCCTGCTCGCGCAGGCGGGGCTCCTCCCGCACGCGTATGAGCTCCTGATCGAGGTGGAAGGCGCGCAGCGTCTCGTGCGTACGGCGATAGGGCGACACGTAGACGCTGACCCGCTCCTGGCCGAAGAGCTCGCGCAGTCGTTTGCCGGTCTCCGCGGCCTGCTGCCAGCCCCGCTCGGTGAGCGCCAGGGCGTGATCGGGTTCGCGTTCGTACACGGTGTCATCAACGTTGCCGGTTGACTCACCGTGCCGGACAAGGACGATGCGCCGTGGTCGTGCCATGCCGAAACCCTAGATCGGGTGACGACCGACCCGGTAATCGGACCGGATCCATACGGCGTAGGTCACATCGGGCAGGCACCGGCGGGTCACACCGTCCAGGTGGGTTCCAGCTCCACGATCTCACCCGACAGAGAGGCGATGTCCGCTTCCGTCTGGGCGCGCAGGGCCAGGCGTTCCACTCGCTCGGTGCGGTACTTGCCGTGCTCGGCGGCCGACCGCCACATGGACAGCACCAGGAACTCGTGCCCGGGGGCCTCGGCGAACAGCCCGCGGATCATGCCGGGCGAACCGGCCATCGCGGGGTTCCAGACCTTTTCCTGCATCAGCGTGAAGTGCTCGACGCGCTCCTCGTTGACGCGGCACAGGGCGGCCCGGATGAGGTCGGCGTCCGTGAAGCGCGGCTCGAAGCCGGTCTTCACGTCGAAGCGGTAGTCGAAGAGCCGGACCTGCGCGTCCTTGAAGGTGCCGGCCTGCGCGGCTGCCAGCCGGTCGTGGGAGCGGGCCATGAAGGAGTCGTAGAAGGCGCGGCTCTCCCAGAAGGCGAAGAGGTTCGCCACCTCGGGGCGTTTCCGGCTCCAGCCACCGCCCTGCCCTCTGAAGCCCGGCTCCCCCAGAAGCCCCGCCCATTTCCGCTGCCCCCGCTCGAAGCCGCGGCGGTCCACCACGGTGCAGCGAATCCACTTGACCAGCACCGCGCCATCGTAAGGCCAGGGAACGTGGCAGGGGTCACTGTCCGGCTGACTGTGCTCGTACGAGCAGGTACGCGCGCGTGGCAGGATGGACAACCTGCCCTGCCCGGCGGGCAGTTAGGGCGGGGGTGGTCCGGCAGTCGGAAGGGGGAGTCCGTGAACGGCCTCAGCAAGGGAATCCGCAAGGTCGAGGTCGCACTCAAGTGGGATCCGAGTCCGGCGGGGCAGCCGCCGGCCGACCTGGACCTGGTCGCCGGGACGTACACGGCGGACGAGCCGTACGGCGATCCAGCCTATGTCGTCCACTTCGACAGCCGCTCGCCCGACGGCACGATCTACCTCAACCGCGACAGCAGGGACGGCAAGGGCTTCGGCTGGGACGAGGTCATGACGCTCGAGCTGGACCGGCTCGACAGCCGGTACGCGCGCGTGGTCGTCGGTGCGGTCATCCAGCAGCGCTCCGCCCACCGCACGTTCATCGGGGTGCTCAACCCGGGTCTGCGGATCCGCGAGGGATACACGGACCTCTTCGAGGACGACTTCCGTGAAGTGCTCGGGGCCACGGCGGCCACGGTCGCCGAGTTCGTCCGCGACACCTCCGGCGAGTGGGCGTTCCGTCCCGGCGTGCACGGTTTCGAGGAGGACCCCGCGGACTTCGCGAGGGTGATGGGGCGGATACGGCCGTCCTGAACACGGGAGCGGGAAACACCGCGGGGCGGTGGGACCGGATGTCCGGTCCCACCGCCCCGCGGTCAGCCGATGCGCGCCGTGCCGGCGCTCACCTCAGCTGCAGCCGCTGGTCGAGCCGCAGCCCTCGCAGATGTAGCAGGAACCGGCCCGCTGCATCTTCGTACCGCAGGAGAAGCACAGCGGGGCGTCGGCCTGGATGCCCAGCTGCATCTCCACCAGTTCCGCGTTGGTGTGCGCCTGCTGCGGGGCGGCCTTGGTCGCACCGGCGTCCGTCTGCGGCGTGGCCACGGCCTTCAGCTCCTGGGCGCGCGGCGCCGACTGGGCCAGGCCCTCGACGTCGACCTCGTCGTCGGCCGGCTCGTAGGAGCCGGTCTCGAGGTGGCGCTGACGCTCCTCGGCGGAGTGGATGCCGAGGGCGGAGCGGGTCTCGAAGGGCAGGAAGTCCAGCGCCAGGCGGCGGAAGATGTAGTCGACGATCGACTGGGCCATCCGCACGTCCGGGTCGTCGGTCATGCCGGCCGGCTCGAAGCGCATGTTGGTGAACTTCGAGACGTACGTCTCGAGCGGCACGCCGTACTGCAGACCGACGGAGACGGCGATGGAGAAGGCGTCCATCATGCCCGCGAGGGTGGAGCCCTGCTTGGACATCTTCAGGAAGACCTCACCGAGACCGTCGTCCGGGTAGGAGTTGGCGGTCATGTAGCCCTCGGCGCCGCCGACCGTGAAGGACGTGGTGATCCCGGGACGGCCCTTGGGCAGGCGCTTGCGGACCGGGCGGTACTCGATGACCTTCTCGACCGTCTCGCGGATGGTCGCCTCGGCCTTCTCCGTGACCTCGGCCTTCTCCTTCTCCTTGCTCTTGGCGGAGAGCGGCTGGCCGACCTTGCAGTTGTCGCGGTAGATCGCGAGCGCCTTGACGCCGAGCTTCCAGGCCTCGAAGTAGATCTCCTCGACCTCCTCGACGGTCGCCGTCTCCGGCATGTTGACCGTCTTGGAGATGGCGCCGGAGATCCACGGCTGGATCGCGGCCATCATGCGGACGTGGCCCATCGGGGAGATGGCGCGCTCGCCCATGGCGCAGTCGAACACCTCGTAGTGCTCCGGCTTGAGGCCGGGGGCGTCGATCACATTGCCGTTCTCGGCGATGTGGGCGACGATCGCCTCGATCTGCTCCTCCTGGTAGCCCAGGCGGCGCAGGGCCTGCGGGACGGTGCCGTTGACGATCTGCATCGAGCCGCCGCCGACCAGCTTCTTGAACTTCACGAGCGCCAGGTCGGGCTCGACACCGGTGGTGTCGCAGGACATCGCCAGACCGATGGTGCCGGTCGGGGCGAGCACGGACGCCTGGGCGTTACGGAAACCGTTCTTCTCGCCGAGGCGGACGACGTCCTGCCAGGCCTCCGTGGCGGCGGCCCACACCGGCGTGTCCAGGTCGTCCATGCGGACGGCCTTGCCGTTGGCGTCGGCGTGCTGCTTCATGACGCGCTTGTGGGCGTCGGCGTTGCGGGCGTAGCCGTCGTAGGGACCGACGACCGCGGCCAGCTCGGAGGAGCGGCGGTAGGCCGTGCCGGTCATCAGGGAGGTGATGGCACCGGCGAGGGCGCGGCCGCCGTCGGAGTCGTAGGCGTGGCCGGTGGCCATGAGCAGGGCGCCGAGGTTGGCGTAGCCGATGCCGAGCTGGCGGAACGCGCGCGTGTTCTCGCCGATCTTCTGGGTCGGGAAGTCCGCGAAGCAGATCGAGATGTCCATCGCGGTGATGACCAGCTCGACGACCTTCTGGAAGCGCTCGGTCTCGAAGGACTGGTTGCCCTTGCCGTCGTCCTTGAGGAACTTCATCAGGTTCAGCGAGGCGAGGTTGCAGGACGTGTTGTCCAGGTGCATGTACTCGCTGCACGGGTTCGACGCGGTGATCCGGCCGGACTCGGGGCAGGTGTGCCAGGTGTTGATCGTGTCGTCGTACTGGATGCCCGGGTCGGCGCAGGCCCAGGCGGCCTCGGCGATCTTGCGGAAGAGCGACTTGGCGTCGACCTCCTCGATGACCTCGCCGGTCATGCGGGCGCGCAGGCCGAACTTGCCGCCCTGCTCGACGGCCGTCATGAACTCGTCGTTCACGCGGACGGAGTTGTTGGCGTTCTGGTACTGGACGGACGTGATGTCGTCGCCGCCCAGGTCCATGTCGAAGCCCGCGTCGCGCAGGACGCGGATCTTCTCCTCTTCCTTGACCTTGGTCTCGATGAAGTCCTCGATGTCGGGGTGATCGACGTCGAGCACGACCATCTTGGCGGCGCGGCGGGTGGCACCACCGGACTTGATGGTGCCGGCGGAGGCGTCGGCGCCGCGCATGAAGGAGACGGGACCGGAGGCGTTGCCGCCGGAGGACAGCAGCTCCTTGGAGGAGCGGATGCGGGAGAGGTTCAGGCCGGCGCCGGAGCCGCCCTTGAAGATCATGCCCTCTTCCTTGTACCAGTCGAGGATCGACTCCATGGAGTCGTCGACGGACAGGATGAAGCAGGCGGAGACCTGCTGGGGCTGCTTGGTGCCGACGTTGAACCAGACGGGGCTGTTGAAGCTGAAGATCTGGTGCAGCAGGGCGTAGGCCAGCTCGTGCTCGAAGATCTCGGCGTCCGCGGGCGAGGCGAAGTACTGGTGGTCCTCGCCGGCCTTGCGGTACGTCTTCACGATGCGGTCGATCAGCTGCTTGAGGCTGGTCTCGCGCTGCGGCGTGCCGACGGCACCCCGGAAGTACTTGCTGGTGACGATGTTGACCGCGTTCACCGACCAGAAGTCGGGGAACTCGACGCCACGCTGCTCGAAGTTGACCGAGCCGTCGCGCCAGTTGGTCATGACGACGTCACGGCGCTCCCAGGCCACCTCGTCGTACGGGTGCACGCCGGGGGTGGTGTGGATGCGCTCGATACGCAGCCCCTTGGTGCCCTTGGCGCCCTTT
Organism: Streptomyces sp. NPDC028635; assembly: GCF_040637635.1. NCBI lineage: Bacteria > Bacillati > Actinomycetota > Actinomycetes > Kitasatosporales > Streptomycetaceae > Streptomyces > Streptomyces sp. NPDC028635. Next base: position 308,953 of record NZ_JBEZWX010000004.1, read on the forward strand.
GCTCGGGAACCTCGTGCCGGACCGCTCGCCGTCTCTGTCATGCCGCCTCCCTGGTACGGGCAAAACGCCCTGAAGTGCCCCGATGTTCCCGTGGCACGGTGTTCTGTCTGGTGCTGCGGGCACCCTCTCGCTGCCGCCCGCAACAGGTCTTCGTGTCGCCGCCGCCCACCGGACCCGGAAGGTCTGCTCCCGCGTCCGGCCCGTCGGTCAGTCGGCGGCGCTCGCGGGCTCGGGGACCTGGACCGCCCCCGAGGACCCGCGTTCGTTTTCCGGGCTCCCCGCGCCGGCGTCGGCGCCCGCGTCGCCCTCGCGGTCCTCGTCGACCGCGGCGGGGCGTCCCGTCTGTTCCCTGAGTTCCGCGATGGCGGCGTCGAAGTCCTCGAGCGATTCGAACGCCCGGTAGACCGAGGCGAACCGCAGGTAGGCGACGAGGTCGAGCTCCTGCAACGGGCCGAGTATGGCCAGGCCCACGTCGTGGGTGGTCAGCTCGGCGCTCCCGGTGGCCCGCACGGCCTCCTCGACCCGCTGGCCGAGCAGAGCGAGCGCGTCCTCGGTGACAGGCCTTCCCTGGCATGCCTTGCGCACACCGTTGATGACCTTGGTGCGACTGAAGGGCTCGGTGACTCCGGACCGCTTGACCACCATCAGTGAGCACGTCTCCACCGTCGTGAAACGACGGGAGCAGTCTGGGCACTGACGGCGCCGGCGGATGGACGTGCCGTCGTCGGTCGTACGGCTGTCGACGACACGGCTGTCGGGGTGCCTGCAGAAGGGGCAGTGCATGAACTCCCAACCCTCCTCACAGCAGACTCAATAGCCTCGCCGGGCCTCATGAGCCCCGCGAAGCAGCCCCCAGCATAGGCGATCGCCGCGGGCTCTGAGACCAGGGGGACCACAACTTGTGGGCTGCTGTAGCCATCCAACCACTAGATGTGGGGATTGGCGCATACATCCACACCACACGCGCGTGTCGCGCCAGGTGGCGGCTCCGCGCACGGCCGGCAAGCGGCTCCGTGCGCCACCGGCGCACTGCCCCGCACGCCGCAGGAAAGCGACTCTCCCCCGCCGAGACCCCGCTGCGCCGGCCGGCGACACCGGCGCCACGGTGCGACACACCGGGCCGGCACGGGACACGGCGCGGCACGGCCGTATCGTTCCGGCACATCACGGAGATACCGTGGGCGCCGCACGGAGATGGGGTGGGACTCCCGCACAGGGCGGGGCCGGTCCTCGGCGCCCGGGATCCCGGGTGGCAGACTGGTGCGTCACACCATGAGGTCGGCACCCCGGCGGTGAAGAGTACAGCAATGGGGGCTTTTGCCCGTCAGGGGCCGCGTCAGCCATACACCCGGACACACGATCGCGTCACGTGAATCATGGTTTTTCACTCGAACGTGTGTTTGGCGCAACCTTTCGAAAGCAACTACCGTTGTGCTGGCAGGGAGACCACCGAGAGGGGCCGACGTGACCACCACCGCAGACAGCGCCACCATCACCGCCCAGGACCGCTCCCAGGGCCGACTCGAGCCGGTGCATGTGATGAACGAATCCGTGAACCCCGAGGGGCCCAAGCGCTCCCTGCCGGGGCGACCTCCAGGCATCCGGGCCGACAGCTCGGGGCTCACCGATCGCCAGCGCCGGGTGATCGAGGTCATCCGGGACTCCGTGCAGCGCCGGGGCTATCCGCCGTCGATGCGGGAGATCGGCCAGGCGGTCGGCCTGTCCAGCACGTCCTCCGTCGCCCACCAGCTGATGGCGCTGGAGCGCAAGGGCTTCCTGCGCCGCGACCCGCACCGCCCCCGCGCCTACGAGGTACGCGGCTCCGACCAGGCCGCCCCGATCCAGCCGACGGACACCGCGGGCAAGCCGGCCGCGTCGTACGTCCCGCTGGTGGGCCGGATCGCCGCCGGTGGCCCGATCCTCGCCGAGGAATCCGTCGAGGACGTGTTCCCCCTGCCGCGGCAGCTCGTCGGCGACGGTGAGCTGTTTGTGCTCAAGGTCGTCGGTGACTCGATGATCGAGGCCGCCATCTGCGACGGAGACTGGGTCACCGTGCGCCGCCAGCCCGTCGCGGAGAACGGCGACATCGTGGCCGCCATGCTGGACGGTGAGGCCACGGTCAAGCGCTTCAAGCGCGAGGACGGCCACGTCTGGCTCCTGCCGCACAACTCCGCGTACGAGCCGATCCCCGGTGACGACGCGACCATCCTCGGCAAGGTGGTGGCCGTACTGCGCCGCGTCTGAGCGCAGCTGCGACAGACACTTCGGTACGGCCGCGTCGACGCCGCACCGCAGCCGGGCGGGCCTCGCCGACCCGCCGCTCCCTGACTGGGCCCCGGGACCTCTGCGCCGGTTCCGGGGCCCTTGTGCTGCCCTGGTACGACCATCTGCCGGGGCAGCTTGCTCACGTGGCCGCCGCCCGCCTGCTCGACCGGCCGCAGCCCGCACGCTCAAGCGGTTGCGGCCCGCCGGCTCGCGAGGGCGCGGCCCGCCTGCTCGTGAGGGCGCGGTCGGTGGGTCCACGCGGCTCGCATTGCTCGCGAGGTCGCGGCCGGTAGGGGCACGCAGCTCGCTGCCCCCTCGCTCACACCGCTTCGGGCTGCTTGCTCTCCGTCTCGGACGCGCCGCCGGCCGTGTCGGCGTCAGAGCTCGCCGACTCAGCCCCCGAGCTGGCCGTCTCCGCCTGCTTCGCGGCCGCATCGATGGCCGCCAGCGACCTACGGACCTGGTTGCGGTCGGTCGTGTACCAGAAGTCCGGCATGGACGCCTTCAGATAGCTGCCGTAGCGAGCCGTGGCCAGACGCTGATCCAGTACGGCGACCACCCCGCGGTCGCCCGAGGCGCGCACGAGGCGGCCCGCGCCCTGGGCCATCAGCAGTGCCGCATGCGTGGCCGCGACCGCCATGAAGCCATTTCCTCCGCCCTCCTCGACGGCCTTCTGGCGGGCGCTCATCAGCGGGTCGTCCGGGCGCGGGAACGGGATCTTGTCCATGACGACCAGCTGGCAGCTCGGGCCCGGCACGTCGACGCCCTGCCACAGCGAGAGCGTGCCGAACAGGCACGTCTTCGGATCGGCGGCGAAGTTCTTGATCAGCTCACCCAGGGTCTCCTCGCCCTGCAGCAGGATCGGGAACTCCGGGATCCGGCCGCGCAGCTCCTCGGCGGCCAGCTGAGCGGCCCGCATCGAGGAGAACAGTCCGAGGGTGCGGCCGCCGGCGGCCTGGATCAGCTCGGTCAGCTCGTCCAGCATGTCTGCGCGGTCGCCGTCACGCGCGGGCCGCGACAGATGCTTGGCGACGTACAGGATGCCCTGCTTGCGGTAGTCGAACGGCGAGCCGACGTCGACGCCCTTCCACTGCGGGACGTCGTCGCCCTCCGTGCCTTCGGGAGCGAGTCCCAGCGAGGCGCCCACGCCGTTGAAGTCGCCGCCCAGTTTCAGCGTCGCGGAGGTCAGGATCACCGACCGATCGGCGAACAGCTTCTCCCTCAGCAGCCCGGACACCGACATGGGGGCGACGCGCAAGGAGGCGCCGAAGCGGTCGTGCCGCTCGTACCAGACGACGTCCCACTCGGAACCGTTGACGATGCGCTCCGCCACGTCGTGGACGTTCTCCACCGAGGCCAGCGCCTGCTTGCGGACCGCGTCCTCGTCCTGGACGGACTTGTCGCGTGTGGCGCCCATCGCGGAGATCACCGTGCGCGCCGCGTCGCGCAGCGCCATCAGGGCGTATCCGAGGTCCTCCGGGATCTCCTCGAGGCGACCGGGCAGCGCCAGCTCCATCAGCCGCTCGAAGCCCTCCGCGGCGGTCAGCAGCTGATCGGCGGCCTTCTCGTTCACAAGTTTCGCGGCGCGGCGCACGGCACGGTTGACCTGGCCCGGCGTGAGTTCGCCGGTGGCGACGCCAGTGACCCGGGAGACCAGTTCGTGTGCCTCGTCGACGATCAGCACCTCGTGCTGCGGCAGCACGGGAGCGCCTTCGATGGCGTCGATCGCGAGCAGCGCGTGGTTGGTCACGACGACCTCGGCGAGCTTGGCGCGCTCGCGGGCCATCTCGGCGAAGCACTCGGCACCGTAGGCGCACTTCGTGGCGCCCAGACACTCCCGCGAGGAGACCGACACCTGAGCCCAGGCCCGGTCGGAGACGCCCGGGGTGAGATCGTCCCGGTCGCCGCTCTCGGTCTCGTCGGCCCAGTCCCGCAGGCGCAGCAGGTCCTGGCCCAGCTTGCTGGTCGGAGCCGCGGCCTCGAACTGGTCGAAGAGGCCCTCCTCCTCGTCCTGGGGCACGCCCTCGTGCAGACGGTGCAGGCACAGGTAGTTCGACCGGCCCTTGAGCATGGCGAACTCAGGGCGGCGGCGCAGCAGCGGATGCAGCGAGTCAACGGTGCGGGGCAGATCCCGCTCCACCAGCTGGCGCTGCAGGGCGAGGGTGGCGGTCGCCACGACGACCCGCTCACCGTGCGCGAGCGCGGGCACGAGATAGCCCAGGGACTTTCCCGTACCGGTGCCGGCCTGGACCAGCAGATGCGAGCTGTCGTCGATCGCATCGGCGACGGCTTGGGCCATGGCCACCTGGCCAGGACGCTCCGTGCCGCCGACGGCAGCGACCGCGGCGTGCAGAAGTTCGGGAAGAGAGGGCTTCGTCATAGCGCGACCACCCTACGGCTCGGCACTGACAAACGACGGATCGCGGGGGAAACAGGAGACGGGATCAAGGGCGTGGGCGATTCCTGACGAAGGCGACGAAGGCGTGGGCGCTTCCCGGGGAGGGAGTGTGGGCGCTCCGCGGCGAGGAAGCGTGGACACTTCCAGGGGTGGAACCGTGGGCGCTGCCCGGTGAAGAAGAAGTGCCGGGGCGGGAACCAACGGGCGGAGAGGCACGTTCTCCCTGTGACAGTGCTGCTACGCACCGTCACAACAGGCTCCGCAGGGACCGGTCCCGGATCATGAGCGCGGCCCGCTTCCCGGGCAGGTCCACCTCGGCGGAGAACCGGAAACCAGCGTTGAGGAACGCGGCGAGGGAGGGGACATTGCGAACATCGGGTTCCGCGACGACACGAGTGCAGGCCGGACGCCGGTCGAGGACCAGGTCGGCCACGGCTCTGAGCAGAGCGCTGCCGACTCCGCGCCCACGATCGGCGACACCGCCGAGAAGAAGGTGGATACCGGTGTCGTGAGGGCGGGCGGGATAGTGCCGGGCCAGGGGATCGAGGTCAGCCCGGTAGAGCTCCCAGTAGCTCATCGGCGTGCCGTCCAGGACGCCGAGGCAGGGCACGCTGCGCCCGTCACCGGTCAGCTGCGCGGCCAGGTGCGCCTCCGTGACGTCGGCCGGACCGGCCAGTTCCCAGAACGCCGCGACCGCGGGGTCGTTCATCCACCGGCAGATGAGCGGTACGTCCCGGTCGGGCCGGACGGGGACCAACTGGAACTCCCCCGCGGCCGTGGTCGTCGCTCCCCACTCCGCCACCTGGTCGAGCAGGTCGGCACCGGGTAGCGGCAGAGCGGTGCTCCACAGCGGCGGTGTGTCCGGCGCGACCTCGGCTTCCCGCGCCATCTCGGCGACCCGTGCAGCCTCCTCGTCCCGCGACCACTCGGCATCCCGCGCAGCCCCGGCGTAGTGCCCGGCCCCGGCGTCCTGCTCCCCGCTCCCGGGCTCCCCGGCGGTGCGCAGTGCGAGGAAGTCGGCGGGGAGGTGGAGGTCGAGGGTGTCCTCGGAGTCGGCGGTACCGGTCACAAGGGAGTCGGTGGAAGCCACGGCGGCTCTCCTCTCGAGGATCAGGGAGCGGAAGACGGATGACAGAAGACGTGCGGGATTTCAGAGACGAGGGGCGAGAGGCGATGGGAAGGCGGCGAGGGCCGGTGCTTCAGCAGCGAAGGGGGTTGGCGATGGTGACGTAGACGGACTGGGTGTCCACCGGACCGACGAGTTCGTCCAGCCCGTGCAGCCGGGTGAGCAGGTTGGCCTTGCAGCGCAGGGTGGGCGAGTCGAGAAGGCGGTCGGGCAGTGAGCTGCGCAGCCGTGAGGGGCCGGAAGCTGCGGCGTCGAGGAACCTGCGGAAGGCGGCGAGCAGCAGTCGTTCGTCGGCGAGACGCTGCGAGCCGAACGCACCGATCAGGCCGAACACGTTGTTGATCGCGAGGTAGTAGGTGAAGCGCTCATCGGTCACGTCGTCGGTGACGAAGGTGTCGCTGTGCGCGCCGATGCCGGGGAGCAGGGTGTCGAGTTCGGCACGGCGGGACTCGCGGAAGTAGTAGCCCTGGTTGTCCCGGTAACGGCCGCCGATGGGCCAACCGTCGCGGTCCAGCAGGAGCAGCGTGTTCTGCTGATGGGCTTCCAGCGCGACACCGGCCTCGCCGTCCAGCCACAGGACGGGGCGGACGACGTGCTCCAGGTAGCGCAGGAACCACTCGGCGGCGATGGCGACTCGTGGGCGTCCGGTTCGGTGAGCCAGGCGTGTGACCACATCGGCCAGGCGAGAGCCCGGTGCTGAGCCGGCGGACGGCCGGAGAGCGACCAGCCCCGCCATGCATGAGACGTCGTCCGCGGGGGCGAACGGGTTGTGCCGGATCACCACATCGAGTCCGTTGACCGGATGGCCGACCTGGTCGTCGACGGCGAGCCAGGCGGGGTCGCGGACGATGTCGAAGGCAGGGTGCGCGGCATGCCATTGGCGGGCGAGTCCCGAGCGCAGCAGCCGGTGGACCTCGACGCCACGGTGGAGTTCCTTGCGGAGGTTCTCCCGGCGGGAGTTGGTGATGCGCAGGCCCAGGGACAGCTTGAGCATGGCCGGGGCGCCGGATCGGTACAGGGTGCGGACGGAGGAGGTGGGGTGCCACGCGGGGCCGTGGGGGCCGAGGTCGCGCAGCAGGCCGGAGTCGAACAGGTCGGCTGCTTCCGGGCGTTGGCGGACCTCACGGAGCTGCCAGGGGTGCACGGGCAGGGCCGCGTAGCCGTCGGGCAATGGCACGGCGGGGCCGGCGAGCCGGGCGGTGAGCCGGTCGGCGGGAACCACCCGGCCGCGCTCGGTCCAGGCGGAGTCGGTGGCGAGCACGGAAGGGGCGACGGCGATCCAGTGAAGCGGGAGGTAGCCGCCCAACTCGGGTGAGTAGAGGCGCATTTCCGCCTCCGACAGGCCTTCGCGGCTCTTCGGGGTCGGATGCAGCGGATGGCCGAGCGTCAGGGCCTGCTCGGCGGAGAGGAACAGATCCGGCCCGTCAGTCGGGCGGGCGCGGCGTTCGCTGACGAAGGAGGCGGTGCGGCGCACGGAGTCAACGACGCGGGCGACCAGGTCGGTGGCGTCGGCTTCGGCGGTGTCGCCGGTGGTGTGGCACTCCCGGGCGAGCAGGGCGGCGACGGTAACGGCGTCGGCCGGCGGGGACGATTCAGGGGCGTCGGCCGGCCGGGGCGGCCCGAAACGGTGCCAGCCGGTCGGGGACCAGTGGCGGACGGGGACGAGCAGGGCGGTGCCGCTGGCGGGCAGCGGGATGCGCAGGATGGCTCCCGTAGGGGCGGGGACACCGGTCTCGCGGACCCAGCAGCGGAGGAGGTTCTCCACCGCCGCTGCCTGGGCCGCCGTGTGCGGGTCGGGGTGAGCCAACGGGTCCGCCGGCTCGGGCTGGGCTTGCGCGTCGCCGAAGGCCGGGCGGGCGCGGTCCTGCGGGGCGTGGGCGCCGGAGGACACCGGCCGGGGCGCGTCGGTGATCGGCCGCGCGCCGCCGGAGTTCGCCGCCGGCCCGGGGGTGCCGTGCTGCTGTCCGTACGGCGCCCGCTCGCGCCGCGGCCCTCCTTGCTGGGGGACGGAGGCGGCGGCGGGGACGGCCGGCGTGAGCAGGTCGGGGCTGTCGGCGGAGGAGTCGGAAGTGGAGTTCGAGGCGGAGGCAGGGAGGGAGTTCGGGGTGGAGGCGGAGGCAGGGAGGGAGTTCGGGGTGGAGGCGGAGATGGGGTTCAAGGAGGTTCCTCGTGACGTCGTGCGGTGAGGGGGTGCGCGGTCCGGTAGGACGGTCAGCCCGTCTGTGGGCTGTGTGCGCCGCGCTGCTCGCTGTACTGGTCGCGCTCCTGGGCGGTCGGTGCCGTACGGGCGGCTGCCGCCACCGCGTCGGCGAGGCGGTCGAGGACCGCGGCGGCCTGTTCGTCGGTGATCGTCAGGGGTGGGAGCAGCCTGACGACGCTGGCGTGCCGGCCACCGAGTTCGACGATCAGTCCGCGGTGCAGGCACTCGCGCTGGACGGCGGCGGCAAGCCGGGGGGACGCCGGGCGAGGGCGCCGGGCGGATTCCGTGCGGGGGTGTGGCACGGGAACGGCGTCCGGAGCGAGTCCGCCCCCGTCCGACGTGTCCCCCACGACGCCGCCCTCCACGACGCCGCTCCCCACGACGCCGCCCTCCACGACGTCCGCCTCCGGCTCGACCATCTCCATCCCGATCATCAGCCCCCGCCCGCGCACGTCTCCCACGCAGGCGAACTCGTCGCCGAGTCGCCGAAGGTGGGTCAGCATCCGGGCACCCAAGGCGGCCGCGCGTTCGGAGAGGCCGTGGCGGCGGACGTAGGCGAGCGTCGCCGTGCCCGCGGCCATGGCGAGCTGGTTGCCGCGGAAGGTGCCGGCGTGGGCACCGGGTTGCCAGACGTCGAGGTCGTCGCGGTACACCACGACTGCCAGGGGGAGGCTGCCGCCGATGGCCTTGGACAGGACCATGACGTCGGGGGTGATGCCGCTGTGCTCCACGGCCCAGAAGGCGCCGGTGCGGCCGACCCCGGTCTGGACCTCGTCGGCGATCAGCGGGATGGACCGGGCGGCGGTGATCTCGCGGACGCGCCGCAGCCAGGTGTCGGGCGCGGGGATGACACCGCCCTCGCCCTGGACGGGTTCGACGATCAGCCCCGCCGGGCGCGGAACACCGGACTTGGGGTCGTCGAGCACGGACTCGGCCCAGCGGGCGGCGAGTTCGGCACCCGCCTCTCCTCCGACGCCGAAGGGACAGCGGTAGTCCTGCGGATACGGCAGACGGGTCACGTCGGCGCCGTGCCCGGTCAGGTCAGTGGCGTGGCCGGAGACCTCCTGGGCCCCTCTCGTCATGCCGTGGTAGGCACCGGTGAAGGTGAGGATTCCTGCGCGGCCGGTCGCGGTGCGGACGAGTTTGAGCGCGGCTTCCACGGCGTCGGTGCCGGCCGGTCCGCAGAATTGGACACGGGCACGGCCGGCGAGGCCGGGCGGCAGGGTGCCGAGCAGTTCGGTGACGAAGGCGTCCTTGACGGGGGTGGCGAGGTCGAGCGCGTGCAGCGGAGCGCCGGAGTCCAGGACGTCCCGGATCGCCTCCAGGACGACGGGATGGTTGTGGCCGAGGGCGAGAGTTCCGGCGCCGGACAGGCAGTCGAGGTAGCGGCGTCCATCGGCCCCCTCGATGGTGAGGCCGCGGGCCCGTACCGGCACGATCGGCAGGGCACGCGCGTAGGTGCGTGCCGCCGACTCGCGTGCCGACTGCCGTCGCAGGATCCCCTCGGTGACGCCCACGGCTTGCTCTCCTCCCGCCAACCGGAGGCGAGTTGTCGCTCACAGGCTGTGCCCCGCCCCCTCACCCGGTATGCCGGAGCCGGACGGCGGCACACCGCAGCCCCGGGCCCCACCGCTACCAACAGCGCACCGCCGCACTGGTTACGGGTGGCGCGGCACCCCGCGGACGTCACCGCACACCGCGGAGGGCCGGACTCCCTGCGGAAGACATCGCGGAAGACACAGCGGAAGACATCCCGGAAGGCGGCGCGGACGACGCCGCGGCTCCGGTCGGACGACGTGCCCCCGTTGACCGTCTGTAGCCGAACCGTTGCCGTTCCACCGGAAGTCCCCCACAGCGAGCGCATAGTGTGTGATCCCGTTCCGGACGCCGTGCGCACGCCCCGAGCAGCGAAGAGGTGCAGTGGCACGGCGGCAGTACGTCCATCCCAGGGGGAGTCAGCAGCATGCGATCCATACGGCCGTCGTTCACCGTTCGCCGGGAGGGAGGCGCACGCCGCGGAGCATCCCCCAGGCTGGCCGCGCTGGCCCTCGTCTCGGCGCTGGCCCTCACCGCGACCGCCTGTGAGGGAGGCGACGACAACGCCGACGGCCGGCCCACCACGGCCGCGACCGCTTCCGCGGCCGGCGACACGAAGATCAAGATCCCGGACGATCTGAAGAACCGGCTCAGGGAGCACGGGATCGATCTCGACAAGTGGAAGAACGGCGCCTGGAAGAACTGGGACAGGGACCAGTGGCTGCGCGAGGCGCAGGACTACATCAACCCGATCATCAAGGGACTGTGGGACCCGGACCGGATGCGGGGCGCCCAGGACCCGGACAAGAGTGTCGACGACAACGACCTCTCCGGTGACCAGGGCGTCACCGACCCGACTCCGGCGCCCGTGCAGGCCAAGGCCGTCTCGCCGAAGTACCACGCCAACGCGCCCGAGGCCGGCAAGGTGTTCTTCGACTCGCCCGAGGGCACGATGGTGTGCTCGGCGACGGTGGTGAAGGACCCGGCCCACCCGGGCAAGTCCAACCTGGTGTGGACGGCCGGGCACTGCGTCCACGCGGGCAAGAAGGGCGGCTGGTACCGCAACATCGCGTTCGTGCCGTCGTACAACGACTCCGGCGAGTCGGTCGCCCAGTTGCAGAACGCCACCCGGCAGGAGGTCGCTCCGTACGGCGTGTGGTGGGGTGACTGGGCGCAGACCTCGGACCAGTGGATCGAGCAGGGCGGCGAGACCGGCGGTGACGGGGCGTCGTACGACTACGCGGTGATCCATGTGACGCCGGAGCAGGGCAACGGCGGCAAGTCGCTGGAGGAGACGGTCGGTTCCGCGCTGCCGGTCGACTTCGACGCCCCGGCCGTACCGAAGGTCGAGAGCCTGACGGCGACCGGCTACCCGGCGGCGAAGCCGTACGACGGGCAGAAGCTGTACCAGTGCCAGGACAAGCCCGGGCGGCTGTCGCTGAACACGACCGATCCGACGATGTACCGCATCGGCTGCACGATGACCGGCGGTTCCTCGGGCGGCGGCTGGGTCGCGCAGGGCTCGGACGGCAAGCCGGCGCTGGTGTCCAACACCTCGATCGGCCCGGTGACGTCCGGCTGGCTGGCCGGTCCGCGACTGGGCAAGGTCGCCAAGGGCGTGTACGACGCGGTGAGCAAGAAGTACGCCGGGCAGTAACGGCGTGCCGAGGGTGAGCGGCGGTGGGGTCCCTGGAGAACCTTCACGCTCTCGCCGCGGTTCGCCCTCATCCGTCCGTGCATGATGACAGCGCTCCACTCATTTCGGCTCGACGACAGCACTTCAACGGGGGTACACGCACCATGCGTTCCACGTCAGCACGCACCACCACGCCACGCGGACGGCGTCGCCGTACGGCGCTCGCCGCCGCCGGCGTCGTCGCGGCCCTGGCGCTCACCGCGACCGCCTGCAACGGTTCCGACGACGACAAGGCGAGCGGCACGCCCGGCGCCGACGCCAGCCAGGCCGCGGACCCGGGGCAGGTGAAGGTTCCGGCCGATCTGGCCGACAAGCTCAAGAAGCACGGCATAGACGTCGACCAGTGGAAGAACGGCGGCTGGAAGAACTGGGACAGGGACAAGTGGCTCAGTGAGGCCAAGGACTTCGTCAACCCGGTGATCCAGGGCCTGTGGAAGCCGGAGCGGATGAAGTCCGCGAAGGAGGCCGACAAGACGGTCACCGCCAAGGACGCGCCGGCCGACCAGGGCGTCAGCGACCCGGAGCCCGCCCCGGTCCAGGCCCAGCCGGAGAAGCTGCCGTACCACGAGAACGCGGCGCCGGTCGGCAAGGTCTTCTTCGACTCCCCCGAGGGCTCGATGGTCTGCTCGGGCACGGTGGTCAAGGACGTGAACCACCCCGGCAAGTCCAACCTGGTGTGGACCGCCGGCCACTGTGTGCACGCCGGCGGCAGCGGCGGCTGGTACCGCAACATCGCCTTCGTGCCCGCCTACAACGACCTGGGCAAGTCCGACGCCCAGCTGGCGAACGCGCCCGCGCAGGAGGTCGCTCCGTACGGCGCCTGGTGGGCGGACTGGGCCTCCACGTCCAACCAGTGGATCCAGGGCGGCTCGGAGACGGGCGGCGCCGGTGCCGCGTACGACTACGCGGTGCTGCACGTGAAGCCGGAGCACGGCGCGAAGTCGCTGGAGGAGACGGTCGGCGCCGCGCTGGACGTGGACTTCTCCGCGCCGTCCGCGCGCCAGGCGGGCACCATGGGCGCCTGGGGTTACCCGGCGGCGCCGCCGTACAACGGGCTGAAGATGTTCAAGTGCCTCGACCGGCCCGGGCGTTTCTCGCTGTCCCCGTCGCTGCCGAACATGTACCGCATCGGTTGCACCATGACCGGTGGCAGCTCCGGCGGCGGCTGGTTCCGGGTGGTCGACGGCCGGACCAAGCTGGTGTCGAACACCTCCATCGGCCCGACCGACAACACCTGGCTGGCCGGTCCGCAGCTGGGTCCGGAGGCCGAGGCGCTGTACCAGAACATGAGCAAGACGTACGGCGGCCAGTGAGCCGCGGGTGACACCACGACGAAGGCCCGCCCCCTCGCAGGGGGCGGGCCTTCGGGCGTTACTCGTCCGTCGCGCCTTTCGCGGCGGCCGGGATGTCAGGCGGCCGGTGCCGGGACGTACGGCGCGAGGTCGGCGGCCAGTTCCTCGTGCACCCGCACCTTGAGCAGGGTGCCCTCCGCGGTGTGCTCCTCGGAGATCACCTCGCCCTCGTCGTGGGCGCGGGCGACCAGCTTGCCGTGGGTGTAGGGCAGGAGCACCTCGATCTCGACGGACGGCCGGGGCAGTTCCGCGTCGATCATGGCGAGCAGCTGGGCGATGTTCTGACCGGTGCGGGCCGAGACGGCGATGGAGTGCTTCTCCACCCGCAGCAGCCGCTGGAGCACCAGCGGGTCCGCCGCGTCCGCCTTGTTGACCACGACGATCTCGGGTACGCCGGTGGCGCCGACGTCCCGGATCACCTCGCGGACCGCTGCCAGCTGCTCCTCCGGGTTCGGGTGCGACCCGTCCACCACGTGCAGGATCAGGTCGGACTCGCCGACCTCCTCCATGGTGGAGCGGAACGCCTCGACCAGGTGGTGGGGCAGATGGCGCACAAAGCCCACGGTGTCGGCCAGCGTGTAGAGCCGGCCGCTCGGGGTCTGCGCCCGGCGCACGGTGGGATCCAGGGTCGCGAACAGCGCGTTCTCGACCAGGACGCCCGCGCCGGTGAGGCGGTTGAGCAACGAGGACTTGCCGGCGTTGGTGTAGCCCGCGATGGCGACGGACGGCACCTTGTGGCGCTTGCGTTCCTGGCGCTTGATCTCGCGGCCGGTCTTCATCTCCGCGATCTCCCGGCGCATCTTCGCCATCTTCTCGCGGATCCGGCGCCGGTCAGTCTCGATCTTGGTCTCACCGGGACCACGGGTGGCGAGGCCGCCGCCCTTGCCGCCGCCCATCTGACGGGACAGCGACTGACCCCAGCCGCGCAGCCGCGGCAGCATGTACTGCATCTGCGCGAGCGCGACCTGCGCCTTGCCCTCGCGGGACTTGGCGTGCTGGGCGAAGATGTCGAGGATCAGGGCCGTACGGTCGATGACCTTGACCTTGACGACGTCCTCGAGGTGGATCAGCTGACCCGGGCTGAGTTCACCGTCGCAGATGACGGTGTCCGCACCCGTCTCCAGGACGATGTCGCGCAGCTCCTCGGCCTTGCCGGAACCGATGTAGGTCGCCGCGTCGGGCTTGTCGCGGCGCTGGATGACGCCGTCGAGCACGAGCGCACCCGCGGTCTCCGCGAGGGCGGCCAGCTCGGCCAGCGAGTTCTCCGCGTCGTCGACGGTCCCCGAGGTCCAGACGCCGACGAGCACGACCCGCTCCAGGCGGAGCTGGCGGTACTCGACCTCGGTGACGTCCTCGAGCTCGGTGGAGAGGCCCGCCACACGGCGCAGAGCCGCGCGCTCGGAGCGGTCGAACTGGTCGCCGTCCCGGTCTCCGTCGATCTCGTGGCTCCAGGCGACGTCCTCTTCCATCAGGGCATCGGCCCGAAGTCCTTCGGGGTAGGTGTGCGCGAGGCGCTTGGTGGCCTGGGAAGAGGAAGAAGAGGAGGTCATTGGGTCCTTACGTCGATGGTGATGCCGTCAAAGGTCACAACGCGCGAGGACCCCGGGAGATTCCCGTGTCCCACGACTCGGCGACCTGACGATGTTCGCACGGAACGGCCCGTCTCGTCACCGGCTTATTTGTCCGCTGTCTTCCTGTCCGCCGTCTTCTGCGAGATCCCCGCTTTCCCTGGTGCCGCCGACTTCCAGTCCGGGTGCCCGGGCATCGGCGGGGTCTTCGTGCCGTACAGCCACCCGTCGAAGAATCCGCGCAGGTCACGGCCTGCGATGCCGGAGGCCAGGTGGATGAAGTCGGCCGTGGTCGCGCTGCGGTCGCGGTGGTTCTGCACCCAGACGCGTTCCAGGCGCTCGAAGGCGGGCCGGCCGATCTCCTGGCGCAGGGCGTACAGGGCCAGCGCGGCCCCGTCGTAGATGTTGGCCCGGAAGATGCCGATCTTCTGGCCGGCCTGCGGCGGCTTGGGGGCGGCGGGCGGCCCGCCGGCCGCGCGCCAGCGGTCGGAGGCGGCGTACGCGGCCTTCATGCGTGCCTCCATCGGCTTGTGCGCCTTCTCCTCGGCGTACAGCGCCTCGTACCAGGTGGCGTGCCCCTCGTTGAGCCAGACGTCGGACCAGGTCCGGGGGCTGACGCTGTCGCCGAACCACTGGTGCGACAGCTCGTGCACCATGATCGACTCGACGTACCAGGCCGGGTAGGCGGGCTCGGTGAACAGGTCCCGCTCGAAGAGGGAGAGCGTCTGCGTCTCCAGCTCGAAACCGGTCGCGGCCTGGGCCATGAGCAGCCCGTACGTCTCGAACGGGTAGCGCCCGACCTTGCTCTCCAGCCAGGCGATCTGGTCCGGGGTCTTCTTCAGCCACGGCTCCAGGACCTTGCGGTCCTTGCTGGGCACGACGTCCCGCACGGGCAGGCCGTGCGGACCGTCGCGGTGCAGGACGCTCGAGCGGCCGATGGACACCTGCGCCAGCTCGGTGGCCATCGGGTGCTGCGTGCGGTACGTCCAGGTGGTGGACCCGCCGGCCCGGTCGACCGTGGTGGGCAGCCCGTTCGCGACGGCGGTGTAGCCGTTGGGCGCGGTCACCCGGAAGGTGAACATCGCCTTGTCGGACGGGTGGTCGTTGCACGGGAAGACCAGGTGGGCGGCGTCGGCCTGGTTGGCCATGGCGAGGCCGTCCGCCGTGCGCACCCAGCCGCCGTCGCGGCCCTGGACCGGCCTCGGGTCACTGGTGTGCCGGACGGTGATCCGCGTCCAGCTGCCCGGCGCGAGCGGCCGCTGCGGGGTGACGACCAGGTCCTCACCGGCCTTGGCGAAGGTGGCGGGACGGCCGTCGACCTCCACGGAGGACACCGTGCCGTGCGCGAAGTCCAGGTTCAGCGTGTCGAGGGCTTCGGTGGTCCACGCGTCGATGGTGGTGACCGCCTGGAGGGGCTTGTCGTTGCTGCCGGGATAGGTCAGGGACAGGTCGTACGACGCGACGTCGTACCCCGGGTTGCCGAGGTTGGGGAAGAGGCGGTCGCCGACGCCGAGCGGGGCGGCCGGGGCGCTCGCGGCGACGAGGCAGGTGGAGACGGCGGAGGCGAGCAGCGCCGTCTTCAGGCGCCGGGTGGTCTTCGTACGGGGGGTGCGCGGCATGGAACACCGCTACCAGCGCACGCGCGCGTGGCGGCGACGGCGCGCGCCCGGCCCACCCGAAAGAGGGGCACGCCGGTCGCCGGGCGGAGGTGCGGGCGGCCTCGGATCACGGGGGGGGTGCGGGGCGAGCAGGGGCCGACGCGCGGAGGTGCGGGCGGGCTCGGATCGACGGCGCGGGGCGCGGGCAGGCGCGGGTCGACACCGTGAGGCACGGCGGGCTCAGTTCGACGACGGGAGGCGCGGGCCGGCTCGGATCGACGTGGGCAGTGCGGCGAGGTTCAGATCGACGGCGGGGCGTGGTGCTGGGCGCGGTCCACGTCGTAGACACCGGGGACGTTGCGCATGGCACGCATGAGCGCGGGCAGGTGGGCGGCGTCCGGCAGCTCGAGCGTGTAGGTGTGGCGGACGCGTTGCTGCGTCGGGGGCTCGACGGTCGCGGAGACGATCTCGGCGCCTTCGAGCGCGATGGCCTCGGTGAGGTCGGCCAGGAGGTGCGGGCGGCCGAACGATTCGGCGACCAGGGTCACCCGGCATGCCGTGGTCTCGCCCCAGCGCACGTCGACCTCCGCACGCCCCCCGCCGCGCATGCGCGCCACGGCAGCACACCCCACGCGATGCACCGTGACGGATCCACCGCGCACGGCGAAACCGGTGATCTCGTCGGGCGGTACGGGGGTGCAGCAGCGGGCCAGCCGTGCGCTGGCCCCGTCACGGCCGAGGACCGTCACATCGGCGGCACGGGGGCGCGCGGCACGCGGGTGCGACGCGCGGCGTGCGCCGGTGGTCGGCCGCTCCTCGGCGAGGCCGTCGCGCTCGGCGCCGGACCCGTTCCCGGTGTGGCGAGGTCCGGCGGCGGGTGCTGCGGAGCCTTCGTACGGCAGGTCCGCCGGAGCAGAGCCGGTGACGCGTACGGCGTTCGCCACCGGGCGAACACCGGCCTTGCTCGCAAGGGCGGGCGGCTGAAGCTGTGCGCCCCCATCACGATCTCCCGCGCCCGTTGCGCCCCCGGCGCATCCGTACGCGCCGGACGCTCCAGCACGCGCCGGGCGCACGCCGGGCGCATCGGCGCTCGCGGCGCCCTGATCCGCGCCTCCGCGCTGTGACTCCCGTGTCTCTTCTGCACCCGGTGCCTCCGCCGCATCGTCGGCGCCGTGGCTTTCCGGGCCGGGGTGCGACGCCAGCCACCGCTGGATCGCGATCCGTGCCGCCGGCGTGCGCGCGTATTCCAGCCACTCCCGTGACGGCTCCGAGGCGGGGTCCTGGCCCATGAGCGGCTCGACGGTGTCGCCGTCACGCAGCACCGTGCCCAGCGGCGCGAGCAGCCCGTTGAGCCGGGCTCCGATGCAGGCGTGGGCGTCCTCGCCGTACTGCGCATAGGCGGCGTCCACACAGGTCGCGCCCTCGGGCAGGCCGATCGGGCCGCCGTCGGGCCGGAAGACGGTGATCTCCCGGTCCTGGGCGAGGTCCTCGCGCAGGGTCGTCCAGAAGGTGTCGGGGTCGGGTGCGGCCCGCTGCCAGTCCAGGAGCCGGGAGAGCCAGCCGGGCCGGGTGGGGTCGGCGCGCTCCCCGTCGGGCGGGGACTGGTCGTCCGACGGCTGCGCGTACGGGTTGCCGAGGGCGACGACGCCGGCCTCGGCGACCTTGTGCATCTGGTGCGTGCGGATCAGGACTTCGGCGACCTGGCCGTCGGCGCGGGCGACCGCCGTGTGCAGGGACTGGTACAGGTTGAACTTGGGTACGGCGATGAAGTCCTTGAACTCCGAGACGACCGGCGTCATACAGGTGTGCAGCTCACCCAGCACCGCGTAACAGTCGGCGTCCTCGTTGACCAGCACGAGGAGGCGGCCGAAGTCGGCTCCGCGCAGCTGACCGCGTTTGCGGGCGATGCGGTGCACGGAGACGAAGTGGCGGGGACGGATGAGGACTTCGGCCGGGATGTCGGCCTCGCGCAGCACCCTGCGCGCCTCGTCGGCGATCTCGGCGAGCGGGTCGTCGGTGCGGGCCGCGTTGTCGACGATCAACTCGCGGGTGTGCTCGTACTCCTCGGGGTGGAGGATCGCGAAAACCAGGTCCTCCAGTTCGGTCTTGAGGGCCTGGACGCCGAGGCGTTCGGCGAGCGGGATGAGCACGTCTCGGGTCACGCGCGCGATGCGGGCCTGTTTCTCGGGGCGCATCACACCGAGGGTGCGCATGTTGTGCAGCCGGTCGGCGAGTTTGATCGACATCACGCGGACGTCGTTGCCGGTGGCGACGAGCATCTTGCGGAAGGTCTCCGGTTCCGCGGCGGCGCCGTAGTCGACCTTCTCCAACTTGGTGACGCCGTCGACCAGATAACGCACCTCCTCGCCGAACTGCTCGCCCACCTGATCGAGCGTCACATCCGTGTCCTCGACGGTGTCGTGCAGCAGGGAGGCGGTCAACGTCGTGGTCTCCGCGCCGAGTTCGGCGAGGATCAGGGTGACCGCGAGGGGGTGGGTGATGTAGGGCTCGCCGCTCTTGCGCATCTGGCCGCGGTGCGAGGACTCGGCCAGCACATAGGCGCGCCGCAGGGGTTCGAGGTCGGCGTCGGGGTGGTGGGCGCGGTGGGCGTCGACGACATGGCTGATGGCGTCGGGCAGCCGGTCGCGGGCGGCGGGGCCGAGCAGCGCGGCCCGGCCCAGGCGGCGCAGGTCGATGCGGGGGCGGGCCTTGCGGCGCGGGGAAGGCGGCGCGCCCTGCTCGAGCGCCGCGGTGGAAGCGGGTGCGACCTGGCCTGTCACCGGGCCTGGGGTCGCAGGGTTCGTGGCCTCCGCACTCATGGGCACCTCCGGCTGCGTGGACCGGCGGACGGGGTGCCCCAGGGCGGACACGGCTCAGGGGAGGGCGACTCCCCCGTCCGAGCCGGTGCTTGATGCTACCGAGCCCACCACGCGCGTTTGACCGCCTCTCGGCGAGCGTGAAACGGATCACCCATTCGAGCGACGGTCGACGGGTTTGCGGCGTGGCGTCAACCGCTGTCCGGGCGGTACCGCGCCGGCGGCCGCGGAAGGTGTCAGCCGAGCGCGCCGCGCAGCCACTCCGCGTCGATCTCGCCCTCCGCGACGATCACCGCGGGGCCGGTCATCTCGATCTCGCCGTCGGGGCGCTCGGTGATCACGAGTCGTCCGCCGGGGACGTCCACGGTGTACGTCGCCGGGGTGCCGGTGGCGGCCGGGTCGGCGCCGTCACGGCGGGCGGTGGCGACGGCGACGGCGCACGCGCCCGTGCCGCACGAGCGGGTCTCGCCGGAGCCGCGCTCGTGCACGCGCATGGCGACGTGCCGCTCGCCGCGGTCGACGACGAACTCGACGTTCACGCCGTCCGGGTAGGCGGAGGCCGGGCTGAACGGCGGCGGCGCGTACAGGTCGCCCGCGTGCGCCAGGTCGTCGACGAAGGCGACGGCGTGCGGGTTGCCCATGTTGACGTTGCGCGCGGGCCAGCTGCGCTCGCCGACGCTGACCGTGACCTCACCCGCGGGCAGGACCGCCTTGCCCATGCCGACGGTGATGTCGCCGTCCTTGGCGATGTGCACGCGCTTCACGCCCCCGCGCGTGGCGACGGCCAGGTCGCCCTCGTCGGCGTAGCCGGCGTGCTGGAGGTAGCGCGCGAACACGCGCACGCCGTTGCCGCACATCTCGGCGATCGAGCCGTCGCCGTTGCGGTAGTCCATGAACCACTCGGCCTCGGCGGCCATCGCCTTCGCCTCGGGATGCGCCGCGGACCGCACGACGTGGAGCACTCCGTCGCCGCCGATGCCCGCGCGGCGGTCGCACAGGGCGGCGACGGCGGCCGGGGAAAGGTCGAGGGCGTTCTCCGGGTCCGGGACGATCACGAAGTCGTTCTCGGTGCCGTGACCCTTGAGGAAGGCGATCCGCGTGCTCATGCCTCGATCGTACGGGAGGGCTCCGCCAGGGCGCGGACGGGAGGCGGGGCAGGTGAGGGGCGGTGCGGGCGGGCCGGCGGCGGTCCGCGCTCGCTCGGGCGACGGTTACGTGCCTGCTCGGCCTGCCTGGTGCGGCTCAGCGGAGTGAGTTCGCGCGACCTGCGCTGCGGGGAGCGGGGCGCTTGCGCCGGGGCGCGTTCACACCGGCCGCGCTCAGCGCAGCCGCGCCACCCGCCACACCGCGAGCGTCACGACGACGGCCACCAGAAGGACGTACCCGAGCACGACCCGCCAGTCCGGGCGGCGGCCCGAGCCGCGGGGCGGCAGGCCCGGCCAGGTGTAGCCCACGCGCCGGGCGGCCATCATGCCCCAGCCGGCCGCACAGGAGCAGATCAGCAGCCCCAGCATGGCGATGACGGCCCCGCTGTCGCCGAAGTCGAAGGCCAGCGGGAAGGCGAACATCAGAGAGCCGCTCGCGGCGAGCGCGACGATCGGCGCGAGCTGCCACAGCCGCAGCCGGCGCTGCGGGCGCAGCTCGACCTCGACCTCGGGCCCGCCCGCGAACATCTCTTCCGGTTCCGGACCGTCCGCGGTGACGCCGCCCTGGGTGTCGTCGAGGCCGTCCGGGTCCAGCGGGTCCCCGTCCGGGCCCGGACGGTCGCCGTCGAGGCCCGAACCGCTTGCACCCTGCGGCTCTTCACCCCTGTCGGTGGTGACGGGCTCGGTGTCTTGTGCGGTGTCGCGAGGGCCGGCCTCCATCGCCACGCGCCCTCCCAACTCGGACTCCACTTGGTCGATCGAAGCTCGATGATGGCACGGCGCCGGAGGCCGGGATGACGGCCTGGGCGTCCCGATGCCATGACGTGATCAGGCTGTAACCGGTCGTTCGATCAACGCCAGCGCGAGCCGCGGAAGTTCCCCGAGGTCCGCCGCGGCCCCACTGAGCCAGTGCACCCGCGGGTCGCGCCGGAACCACGAATCCTGGCGGCGCGCGAAGCGCTTGGTGGCACGGACGGTCTCGGCCCGCGCCTCCTCGAGCGTGCACTCCCCGGCGAGCGCCGTGAGCACCTGCTGGTAGCCCAGGGCGCGCGACGCCGTACGCCCCTCGCGCAGGCCCTGTGCCTCCAGCGCGCGCACCTCGTCCACGAGCCCGGCCTCCCACATCCGGTCGACCCGGCGCGCGATGCGCTCGTCGAGTTCGGGGCGGGCGACGTCGACACCGATCTGCACGGTGTCGTAGACCGAGTCGTGCCCGGGGAGGTTCGCCGTGAAGGGCTTGCCGGTGATCTCGATCACCTCGAGCGCCCGGACGACCCGGCGTCCGTTGCTGGGCAGAATCGCCCGCGCGGCCTCGGGGTCGGCCGCGGCCAGCCGGGCGTGCAGGGCGCCGGAGCCGCGCAGCGCCAGCTCCTCCTCCAGGCGGGCCCTGACCTCGGGGTCGGTGCCGGGGAACTCCAGGTTGTCGACGGCGCCGCGGACGTAGAGGCCGGAGCCGCCGACCAGGATCGGCCAGCGGCCGGCGGCGAGGAGTTCGTCGATCCGGCTGCGGGCGAGCCGCTGGTACTCGGCGACGGAGGCGGTGACGGTCACGTCCCAGATGTCGAGGAGGTGGTGCGGCACCCCGGCGCGCTCCTCGTGCGTCAGCTTGGCGGTGCCGATGTCCATCCCTCGGTACAGCTGCATGGAGTCGGCGTTGACGACCTCGCCGCCGAGTTGCCGGGCGAGAAAGACGCCGAGGTCGGATTTGCCGGCTGCCGTGGGACCGACGACGGCGATGACGCGGGGGGCGGGAGGTGCGCTGCTCACCGCACCAGTTTCGCAAACCCCGGACCCTGTCCTCGAACGAGTTACGTGACGCGGTCCGGCCGAGGTCGTTGCCACCTTGCGAGATCCCGTCACCGATTCGTCAGGAGCGGTGATCCCGGTGGCGCAATCGGACGCACCGGGCCACGCGGAATTTCGCCCGGACGAGTACCGTATGGAGTTGATATGGGCGTTTTTACGAAACTTTTTCGGAGGTCGGAGACCACGGCGGCGGCCGAGCAGGCCGTGAACGAGCCCCCCGCCGACGAGGCCGAGGCGGCGGAGTCCGTGGAAGCCACCGGAACCGCGGAGGCGACGGAAGCAGCGGAAGCCACGGAGGCGACCGAGGCAACGGACGCGACCGAGGCCGTCGAAGTGGCGGAGCCCGGGGCGGGCGAGGTCGGCGAGAAGGGCGAGGAGCACGCGGAGACCGCCGGTATCCCCCAGCAGCAGTCCGCCGAAGCGGCCGCCGACAGCGCGGCCGGTGAGGGCGCCCACACGTAACTGTCCCGCCAGGGAAGGTGGACCATGGGTCTGATGGACAATCTGAAAGCCAAGCTCGGCCCGGCCATGGACAAGGTGTCGGACCTCGCGCAGCAGCACGGGGACAAGGTCCAGCACGGCATCGACCGGGCCGCGAAGGTCGTCGACGAGAAGACCAAGGGCAAGTACAGCGACAGGATCCAGACGGGCACGGGCAAGGCGAAGGACGCCATGGACCGGCTCGCGCACAAGGGCGACGGCGCCGCGGCCGACGGCGGCGCGGCCACCCCGCCGACCCCTCCCCCGGCCTCCCCGCCGCAGGGCCCGCCGCCCACCTCCTGACCCCGGCCCGCCTGCCCCGGCCCGCCGCGGCCGGGGGCGTCAGGGCCCCGGCCGCAGCGCATGACGGACGGGGGCGCCCCCCCCCCCCGCGCGGGCCGCCCCGGCGCCCCACGCGACGGCCGGC